>CADBNG010000107.1 GCA_902795985.1 uncultured Lachnospiraceae bacterium | reverse complement strand
CGCGCCGGAGATTCCGTCCACCTGGGCGGGATGCGCGTTGCCGACGTAGTTGTCCAGATAGGCCTGGATACCGACCTTGGTTCCGACGCCCTGGGTCTCCGAGGAAACGTCGGCCAGGATTCCGACAATGTTTCCGTACTGGTCCATGCCTACTGTCGCCACGACTTCACCGCCGTAGCCTTTCCGCTGGGCGGTAACCACATAACCGATGCCGGAATCTTCTTTGTACGCGCTGAGAATTCCGAGTTCGTCGCAATCCACATCCACTTCCGTAAAGGACTGCGCGCCGGGAAGCACGGTAAGACGGGCTTCCTGCGCCTGCTTCGTCTGCATTTCGGTAATGATCGGATCGGTGACGTCGTGGGTATATCCCAGAAGAGCGGCGGCCACCAGGCAGATGCAGACCAGAACGATAAAGGGTTTCAGTATTTCATGGGCAAAACCTGTTTTAGCCATTTTGCTTCACCTCCCCCATCGGTTTGTGCATCGTCAGTCCGTTGATATACGGGACGAGCAGGTTCATGATCAGGATGGCAAACGTGACGCCTTCCGCGTAATTCGCAAACGTACGGATCAGCGCGGTGATCAGGCCGCAGCCGATGCCGAAAATGATTTTACCCTTGTTGGTAAACGGAGAGGTCACATAGTCGGTCGCCATGAAGAAGGCACCGAGGAACGCGCCGCCGGCAAAGAGGGAAAGAACCGGTCCTTCCATGCCGAACAGGGCGGAGAATACGAGCAGGGACAGCAGGTAGGAGAGCGGGATCCAGATTTTGATGACGCCGCGGACCAGCAGGTAGATACCGCCGATCAGCAGGGCCAGGATGCAGGTCTCGCCGATTACGCCGCCGTGATTGCCGAGGAAAAGGGTCATGAAGTTGTCCCAGACCAGGGCGGATTTGTGAGCCAGCGGAGTTGCGCCGGTCAGGGCGTCAATACCGTTGGCGGGATAGGCATAAGTCGTCATGCTTCCGGTGAAGGAGAACATCATGACGATACGTCCGACCAGGGCAGGATTCATGAAGTTGCAGCCGAGTCCGCCGAAGAGCATCTTGACGATGATGATCGCGAACACGTCGCCGACGATCAGCTGCCAGACGGGCATGCCCACCGGAACGTTGTATGCCAGCAGAACGCCGGTAACCACAGCGGAAAGATCCGAAATGGTGACGGGCTGCTTCATGCATTTTTCCCAGATGTATTCGCTGAGCACACAGGCGATGACGGAAACCGCTGTCAGCAGGATCGAACGGGGTCCGAAGATGACAACGGAAGCGATCAGCGCGGGGCAGAGCGCGATGACAACGTCCAGCATGATCCGCTGCGTGGAGTTTTTAGACCGGATATGAGGGGAAATTCCAACAATCAGATCACTCATTTTGCCTCACCCTCCTTTTCTTTTTTTGCGGCTTCCCTTGCCGCTTTCTGTTCGGCCAGGGCTTTCTGCTTTGCGTTGTCCGCGGCAACGAGGGCCTTGGCGAGCTTGTGGCTCTGCACGAGCTGCCGTTTGGCGGGGCAGCTGTAGGCGCAGCAGCCGCATTCGACGCAGAGATTGATTTTCAGCCTGCGAAGCTTATCCACGTCCTTGTTTTCAAAAGCGCGGTCCAGTTCCACCGGCATCAGGCCGAACGGGCAGGCATCGACGCATTTTCCGCAGTGGATGCAGGCGGTCGGCTCCGGAAGGCGGGCATCTTTTTCCGCCAGGGCCAGGGTGGCGTTGGTGGCTTTTAATACCGGCTGATCCAGATCCGGGACGGCAATACCCATCATGGGGCCGCCGTAGAGAACCTTTTTCGGCTCTTCTTTAAAGCCGCCGCAGGCTTCGTACAGATCGCGCAGAGGCGTGCCGATCGGGGCAATGACGTTGCCCGGCTCCTTTACGGCCGAACCGTCAACGGTAACGGTTTTTTCGACGATCGGCATTCCGGTTTTGATGTAATGGGTGATGGCGGCCAGCGTCGTGCAGTTCAGAACGATGGCGCCGGCGTCGATCGGAAGCTTGCCTTCCGGCACAACCCTTCCGGTCGTATTGTAAATCAGGACTTTTTCCGCGCCCTGCGGATACATCGAAGGCAGAACCTGCAGCTCGATCCCGTCCAGGCCGGATTCGGAAATGCGCTTCCTGAATGTTTCGATGTTCTGTTTGTTGATATCCTCGATGGCAAGGATGATCCTCTTGGCCTCCATGTATTTTTTCAGCAGAAGGATGCCTTCCCATACTTCGTCGCCGCGCTCGAACAGAGTGCTGGTATCGGAAGTGTTGAAGGGTTCGCATTCCGCTGCGTTGATGATGATGGCCTCGCACATGTCCAGTGATTTAATGTTCAGCTTGACCGCCGTCGGGAAGGACGCGCCGCCCAGTCCGACCGCGCCGCAGTCGGTAACTGCCTGGATGAAGCTGGCAAAATCATGAACGTCCGGCGGGGTAAGGCCTTCATAAGGCTCCTGAAGCCCGTCGGATTCGATGGTGATGACGGATGAATACCGTCCCATAGAATTGACCGCGCTGCTGATTTTTTTAACCGTTCCGGATACGCTGGCGTGAATCGGAGCGGAAACATATCCGCCGGCTTTGGCAATGAGCTGACCGACCTTAACGGTATCACCCGGCTTGACGATCGGCTCGGAAGGCGCGCCGATGTTCATGGATACCGGGATGGTAACGACTTTCGGTACTTCGATGCGCCGGGCCGGCATATACGCGGTGTGTTTGTAGTGCGGTATTGAAATAGCTTTCAACTTCCTCATACATACCCCCATGCAGTGAAAAAGAATTGTCCCGGAAAAATCCGGACAGACAAAAGACGGCTTCGTTCCCGAACGCCTTTTGTCATATTTTATAACTTTGGACATTTTATCATAATTATATTTACTTTGGAAATAAAAAGTCTTCATTATGAACCATTAAATAGTTCATAATAAACACATAATTGTTGTGGAAGGGCTGCCGCGAAGGACGGCTCCGGGAAGAGCGGCGGCCATGGAAAAGCCTGCCGGGAGAATGGGCCGGGATTCTGTGTTTCGGGATTGCCCCGGATGCTCTTTTCATTGTATACTGAAACTGATATGTCTGAAGAAAAAAACCGTTATCTGAAATGGAACCGCCTCGACAACACGGCCCACCTTTTCCCGGTCATTGCCCGGGAAGGGATGAGCGGGGTTTACCGTGTCTCTGTCGTGCTGAATGAAGAAATTGACGAAAAGATCCTGACGGAATCCGTCCAGGCGGTGCTGCCGTTTTTCGATGCCTTCCGGTGCCAGATCAAAAGAGGACTTTTCTGGTACTATTTTGAAGAGAACCGGCGCGGCGCGCCGCGTGTGGTGGAGGAAGGAAGATATCCCTGCCTGTACATGAATCCAAACAGCAACCGGCATTACCTTTTCCGCATCAGCTACTATAAAAACAGGATCAATCTGGAAGTGTTCCACGTCCTGGCGGACGGCAGCGGGGCGTTCAATTTCCTGAAGGAACTGACGTACAGCTACCTGAGAAAAGCCCATCCGGAAAATGCCGCCATCCAGGGGGACATCCCGGACCGGGAAACCTCCTTCGACAGCACGGACGGATACCTTCAGAATTATCACGGAAAAGAAAAAAGCCCTTACCGGACGGAAAAGGCGGTGCAGATCAAAGGGGAAAAGCTTCCGGCAGACCAGATGTCCGTCGTCAGCGGGATCGTTCCCGCCGACCAGCTGAAGAAGGCGGCAAAACAGTATGGCGCGACGATCAACCAGTATCTGGTGGCGGCGTACGCGCAGGCCGTTTACCATTCCGTACTGGGGAGCCGGCCGTCGGACCGGCCGGTGAATATCTGCGTTCCGGTCAATCTGCGGCCATTCTTCGGATCCGATACCGTCCGGAATTTCTTCGCGATGGTGACGGCGGTGTTCCGTCCGGAGCATTTCGGCATGACGTTTGAAGAAATCCTGCCGGTTGTCCGGGAAAGCCTGGACCGGCAGCTGACAAAGGAAAACCTGGAAAAACTGTTTTCCTATAATGTTTCGAACCAGACCAATCTTGCGCTGCGGGCCGTCCCGCTGTTTCTGAAGCAGATCGTCATGCGCGGCGTATATAAAAGCTCGGTGAAGGCCACCACGACCACGCTGACCAATCTGGGGCGGCTGTCCGTCGCGCCGGAATATGAAGCCTATATCGACCGTTTTTCGGTAATCCTGGCGATGTCGGAGTATCAGAACATGAAACTGTCCGTCATTTCCTACCGGAACACAACGACGCTGACCTTCAGCTCCTGCATCCGGGAGACATTGGTCCAGAAGGAGTTTTTCCGCCAGCTGGTCCGGGACGGCATCGACGTGCGGGTCGAGACAAACGGAGTCTGCTATGAGTGAGGAGAAGAGAATAAACGGCATCCGTTTCTGCGAAAGATGCGGGGTGGAGATCCTCGACGAGGCCTGGCTTTGTCCGCTGTGCCGCGGCGCGCTGACCATGGAGGAAGAAGTGGCGGCCGGCGCCGCCAGGTCCCTGACCTATCCGGAACTGTCCCACCGGATCCGGAAGATGAGGATGGCGATCAAAATCACCGTTTTCGCTTCCGCATTGATCGCGGTTGTGCTGTGCCTGATCAATTACCTTACGTTTTCCGGCCATTACTGGTCGCTGCTGGCGGTTGCTGGCCTGGCCTATGTCTGCCTGACCCTGATTCTGTCCTTCCGGGAAAGAAAAAGCCCCCAGGTGCGGATCCTGATCCAGTTCCTGCTGGCCGCGGTCCTGCTGTTTGCCCTGGACCGGATCCTGGGCCATTCCGGCTGGGCGGTGCGGCTGGGGTATCCGATCCTGATCCTCGCGGCGGATGTGACGGCAGTGGTCATGATGATGGTTCATACCACCAGCCGGCAGAATTATATCGTTACGGAAATTATTGCAAGCATATTCAGCGTTCTGCTGCTGATACTGGAACTGACCGGAGTGCTTCCGCTTTCGGTTCTCGGTGTTACGGCAGCGGTGGTTTCGGTCTTTCTGCTGGCCGGAACCCTGCTCTTCGGGCAGAGCCTGATTCGTGAAGAAGTAAAAAGAAGATTCAGGGTATAAGGAGGAAAGCCATGAAAAGGCGAAAGATCAGGAAGATTACAGCGGTAACGGCAGGGGTACTGATCGGTTCCGCAGCCTTTCTTCCGGGCTGTGGTCAGAATTCCACCGTCTATGGTCCGCCGCCGGAGCCCCTTCCGACCGTAACGGAATCCCCGTCGGTTACCCGGATACCGGCTCCCAGCGTGACGCCTTCCCCGGCGGCCACGAAAGCGCCGACGATGACTCCGACGCCGGAGCCTTCCTTTGCACCGGAGACCAATGTCCCCGAGGTCGTTTACGGCCCGCCGGCGGATATGGAATCCACGCCCGTTCCGGAATTTGATCCGGAACAGAACGAGCCGGTAGATGTCTACGGCCCGCCCGCGGATGAGGAATACTACGAAGACGGATATTACGAGGATGAGTATTACGACGAGGGCGAGTACTACGGTGAGGACGAGTATTACGACGAGGGCGAGTACTACGGCGAAGACGAATACTACGATGAGGGCGAGTACTACGGCGAGGATTATGAT
>CADBNG010000106.1 GCA_902795985.1 uncultured Lachnospiraceae bacterium | reverse complement strand
CATTCCACGGCGGTGACCGGCGAATAAATGCCCGATTCCTCCAGCTTCGCGAAATTCCATCCGATCTGATCCAGAAAATCCACCCGCGCCTCTTCCATCCAGCGGATGTAATTGGAATGATGCGTAATCTGCATCTTGTCGGTCTCGTAATACTGAACGATATGTCTGTATTCTTTCATGTCCTGTCCCCTGTATGCCGTCTGTTTTTCCCTCGTTCCTTATTCCGGATCCTCCATCAGTTCTTCCATCTCCGAAACGGCCCTGCTGAACACTTCCAGTGCCTCGTCCACCGGGACGGGGGAAGAAAGGTCCACGCCGGCAGTTTTCAGCAGGCTGACCGGATCGTTCGTGCACCCGCTCTTTAAAAAGGCCAGATAGGATTCCACGGCCGGCCGGCCCTGCTCCAGAATCCGGTGGGCAATGGCGACGGACGCGGCAAAACTGGTGGCATACTGATAAACGTAGAAATTGTAATAAAAATGGGGAATCCGGCACCATTCATAAGCAATCAGCGGATCCGAAACCATCTCATCGCCAAAGTATTCCCGGTTCAGCGCCAGATAGGTATCGCAGAGAAGCTTCGCGGTCAGCGGAATACCCTCTTCCGCCATGGCGTTCGTTTTCCGTTCGAATTCCTCGAACATGGTCTGGCGGTACAGCGTCCCCTTGAAGCTTTCCAGATAATGATTGATCAGATACGCCCTTTCCTTTTTGCTTTCCGCCCGGGAAAGCATGTACTCCAGCAAAAGGATTTCATTGGTTGTGGACGCCACTTCCGCGACAAAAATCTTATATCTGGAATTCAGATGGCTCTGGGCATGCTCGGAATACCAGGTGTGCATGGAATGTCCCATTTCGTGCACCAGCGTAAACACGTCATCCAGTGTATCGGTATAGTTCAGCAGCATATAAGGATGTACACCGTAAACGCCGGAGGAATAGGCTCCGCCCCGCTTGCCTTCGTTCTCGGCCACATCGATCCAGCGGTTTTCATAGGCTTCGCGCACGACCGAAAGATACTCTTCTCCCAGCGGCGCCAGGGCCTTCAGGGACAGTTCCTTTGCCTCTTCATAAGTGAATTTCCGGTCAAAATCCCCGACGATCGGCATATATACGTCGTACATGTGCAGTTCATCCACGCCCAGAAGCTTTTTGCGGAGGGCGATATAGCGGTGCATCGGCTCCATTCCCCGATGGACGCTTTCGATCAGCCGGTCGCATACGGCGGGATCCACATTGTTCGCGTCAACAGCGGCCTCGAAAGTGGAGCCGTATTTTCTGGCGCGCGCGTAGAAAATCTGCTGTTTGACCTGCCCGTCGTACAGGGCAGCCCAGGTGTTTTTGAATTCGCTGTAGCGGGTATAGTACTTCTCAAAAACCTCTTTTCGAAGCTCCCGGTCGGGAGACATCTGCAGGGGCACAAACCGTCCGTTTGAAATGGGGATCTCCTTGCCTTCCCGGTCGGTAACGGAAGGGAATTTCAGATCCGCATCGCTCAGCATGCCAAATCCGCTGGACGGCGTCTGGGCCATATCTCCGGCCGCCGCCAGGAGCTGCTCCATTTCCCGGCTCAGGGTATGATCCTTCAGCCTGCGGATCTCTCGGATCGTGACCTCATAACCGGCAAGCCCCTCCTGCTCCCGGAAATAACGCTCCAGAACCTCCTCCGGAATCCGGAGGATTTCCGGTTCCAGGAAAGAAAGTTTTTCCATAATGCGCACGTCCGCGCTCTGGGCCTTCATCTGCAGTTCCTGATGATCCGCGTTGCCGGTATCCTCGTCGTGCCGCATAAAGGCATAGCCTCCGACCCGGTCCAGTTTCAGCAGCAGCCGGTCATACAGATCCAGCGCCTCTTTCAATGTATCGGCGGACTCCGCCAGGCGGCCGTCATATGCGGCCAGTTTGTCTGTCATGGACAGGGCTTCCGAAAGCTCCTCCTCCCATGCTTTGTTATCCGGATAGATATCCTCCAGCCTCCAGGTCAGCTCCTCCCGGACTTCTTCCCTTTTGGGTAAACGGTTTTCCATTCTGATTCTCCTCAGTTCTTTTCTCGTCTTTCGCCCGAAAACAGCGGCGAACGGCATTTATATAATAAATGAACCGCCCGAAACAGTAAACAGAAAAATCCGGGATGGTCCGGCCGGCAAAAAACAGCGGCATGGGGACGCTTTCCTGCCGCCGGCGAAAAGCCGCGGAAACCCCACCGGACAGGCGGAATCTTTGATATGCCGATTTTACGGAAGGCCCTGATCTCCCGTTGCTTTTTTGCCCCAATGGAGTATAATATCGCATTGCGGGCATTCCTGCAGCAGTCAT
>CADBNG010000105.1 GCA_902795985.1 uncultured Lachnospiraceae bacterium | reverse complement strand
GAAGACGGCATTCCGAAGACCCCGAAATGGGCCAGCGAGAAGTGCGGCGTTCCGGTCTGGACGATCAAGGCCCTGGCGGATTACTGGGCAGACAGCATCGTCTCCATCTGCCACGGTAACGGCGGCAGCTACATCCGCGGACCGTACGGAACCGAGCCGGCCCGTCTGGAGATCATGCTCCTGGGTATGAGAGGCCTCGGAAAACCGGGCGTCCACCAGTGCAAGATGATCGAGTGGAACATGTGGGCAACGAATTATCCGCTGCCGTACACACCGGAATTCACTCCGGTCATGCCGCATATCTGCGACGCGACGAGAACCGTTCCCGGCGATATCCCGAAGGATATCTTCATGAACCGTTTCGCGCTGCCTGAGACGCTGAAGGACAAAGTGCCGGAGATCGTGGATCTGTTCAAGATCCTTCCCGGCCCGAAACAGTATATCCCGAGATGTCTGGTGCAGACGGCGATTGTCGACAAGCATGCGGAATGGACCGGCATGAGCTGCTTCTCCACCGGCCAGAACCCGAGACCGGGCAACAACCGTGTACCGACCGTATACGACCAGTTCAACAGATGGCAGTATCCGAGACCGGGCATGAGCAGAGTCCATATGATCTGGTCCACGGCTCCGTGCAATATCACCTGCTGGAATGACGGCTTCAAGTTCCAGAAGGCATACCGTGATCCGGATATCGAGTGCATGGTCGTGCAGCATCCCTGGATGGAGAACGACTGCTACTTCGCCGACATCCTGCTTCCGGTCCTGACCAAGCATGAGATGCACGATATCGGAAACGATATGTCCAGCGCGACGTATGTATCCATCTATAAAGAAGAGCCCTGCATCGAGCCCAGAGGAGAGTCCTTAAGCGACTTTGATATCTGCGTGCGCATCCTGCAGGAGTTCGGCGATGATTATGTACGTGCATACACCGGCGGAAATCTGACGGAAGAAGAGCGTGTGCGTTTCTTCTACAAGGCCACCGGCTGTGAAGACCGTATGAGTTATGAAGAATGGTGTGAAAAGAAGATCTTCGTGGTTCCGGTTAAGGATAAAGTCCAGGAAGCTCCGGTCGGTTTCGCGAACTTCGTGAAGGATCCGGAAGAGTATCCGCTGGAAACGCCCACCGGCCTTCTGGAGTATTCTTCCTCCAACATCGAGAAATACTTCCCGGATGATATGGAACGTCCGCCGGTTGCCCACTGGGTGGAAAAGGGCCCGTGGCATGACGAGCGTCTGTCCTCCGAGAGAGCCAAGACTTATCCGCTCCTTTGCATGTCCAACCATGGACGCTGGAGAATCCATGCGCAGTGCGACGATATTCCGTGGTCCCGTGAAGTCGAGACCATGAAGATGCGCGGCGAAGACGGCTATCAGTACGAGCCCTGCTGGCTGAATCCGAAAGAGGCTGAAAAGCGCGGAATCAAGCATGGCGATATCGTGAAGGTCTTCAACGAGAAGGGTATCGTTCTTTGCGCAGCATATGTCACCGAACGTCTGGTAGAGCATGCCTGCTACGTGGATCACGGTTCAAGATTTGATCCGATCATCCCCGAAGAAGTGGACCGCGGCGGCGCCATCAACAATATCACGCCGACCCATCCGATGGGCTACAATTCCACCGGTATGGCGACCAGCGGCTTCCTCTGCGACGTGCAGAAGGTCACGGAAGAAGACTGGGCCGACTGGAAAAAGCGCGCGCCTCATGCGTTTGAGCGTAAATTCGACCCCGCTTTCGGTGTCTGCATGGAAGGCTGGCTGAAGGACTATGAAATGGAGGACAACTACCATGGCTAAAGTTTTTTGTATCGACGTTGCCAAGTGCAGCGGATGTTATAACTGCCAGTTTGCCTGCAAGGATGAGCACTGCAACAACGAATGGATGCCGTACGCGAAACAGCAGCCGCTGATCGGGCAGTTCTGGCTGAAACTGAATGAATATACCCGCGGCTCCGTGCCGAAAGTAAAGGTCCATTATGTACCTTCCCTGTGCAACCACTGCGAAAAACCCGCCTGCCTTGCGGCAGCGAAGGACGGAGCGGTTTATAAGAGGGAAGACGGACTGGTGATTATCGATCCGGAGAAGGCCGCCGGCCAGAAGCAGATCGCGGAGGCCTGCCCCTACGGCGCCATCTACTGGAACGAAGAACTGGACCTTCCGCAGAAGTGTACCGGCTGCGTCCACCTTCTGGAAGAAGGCAAAAAGCCCCGCTGCGTGGATGTCTGCCATACCGGCGCGATCCTTTTCGGGGAAGAAGAGGAGTTTGCCGATTTCATTAACGGCGCGGACGTCATGAAGCCGGAGACCGGATGCGGCCCCCATGTCTATTACCGGAACATCCCCGGCCAGTTCATCGGCGGAACGGTTTACGATCCCGTGGAGGAAGTGGTCATTAAACATGCCCGCTGCCATCTGAGCCAGGGGCCGAAAACCTGGGATGCCTATACCGACGCGTTCGGTGATTTCTGGTTTAAGGACCTCCCGGTGGGTAAATTCGATCTTTATATCGAAGCCAAAGGCTTTGAGCGCAAGACCTTCGAACAGATTAATACTGCAGAATGCGTGAACTTAGGGGATATCCCCATGGACCGCAAAGACGCGTAAGGGGGTGCGAAGAGATGACCATTCAGGAAATCTATGATCAGATTATAACGAATTTCCGTGCGCTCCCGGGCGTAACCGAACTGCTGGATGAGATCGTGGATGTCCGCGGGAACTATCAGCCGGAAAAGACCCTGATGCCGGAGGGAGACGTTCCTTCCGAGGTGAACCGTCCGGAATATGCCACCATCGCGGATTTCAAAGGCGCGAAGGGCGAAGCCTATTCGGAGACCCCGGCGGAGTTTTACGGGACGCTGGAAGAGCTCCTTGCTTATCCGCTGGCCGGCAGAGGCATTGACGCCAGAGTACTTGCCGGAATCAACGCGGTCATGAAGTATCTGGGACTGCTCGACAATGCCGTTTATTCCGAAGATCCGGAAGCCCGCAAAAAGTACGCGGACCAGATCTTTGCGGAAGTGACGGAAAAATACGGCAAGGATCACATCGTGCTCGTCGGATATGACGGATACATCGTCAAGAGATTCATGGAAGAACCCCTGGATTTCTGGACCATGGACCGCAACCCGGACAACATCACGAAGGACCGCTTCTTCCACGTGATCGTGAACAGCGGCAAACCGAACCGGGATTCCTGCTTTGCCTGGGCGAAGATCCTGATCGTGACCGGCAGCACCCTGTGCAACGGAACGATTCTTCCGTACCTGGAGTGCGAAAACGACGTGAAGTTCTACGGAGCCACGTTCGCCGGCGCTTCCCGGCTGCTGAATCTGCCGTGGTACAAAGTAGAAGCGTAAACGGTTAAGTAAAAAAGAGGGTGCCCTGTAAGCCTTTATGACTTATAGGGCACTCTCTTTTAGCACAAAAGGGACAAAGTGCCTGGCACGGTATCCGGTTCTGTCAGGCCCTGTTTTTCTCGTATCCGTCCAGCATATCCTGAAGCGTCAGATGAACCGGATCGTACTGTTTTCCCACTTCATGATATTCCAGCGTCACCGAGATCAGATATTTCTCCGCCACCGCATTCAGATCCGCCAGATGCGGCGTCTTTTCATGCTTTGCGATATCCTCATAATTTTTCCAGCATTCAATGACAAAAACCGTGTTGGGATCATCAGCGGAAAAGTAGGGCGTATAGCTGATGTTTCCTTCTTCATTTCTGGAATTTCTGAAAAAACCGCTTTCATCCACTTCACGGACAAAAGCTTCAGCGCATCCTTCTTTTAACGTATAAGTGCAGTGTCCGATGACCATGATTCGTTCTCCTTTGCATAATCTTTACGGTTTACGCAACCTGCAGTGATGAATTTCCGATCTGATTATAACCGGGAGGGCAGAGGAGAGTCAACGAAACGAAAATGCATTTGTAAAATCATCCGTATTATCGTAAACTCAGTAAAGAGGAAGCACCGCGAAACGGTGTTTCCTTTGGCACGCACCAATTCAATTTGGGGGAATGACGTATGAAAACAAGAAGACTGACAAAAAAGGAAATGTGGATCTTTGCCATCGGGCAGCTGGGCTGGTCCACGCTGGGCGGAATCATCAATACCTGGCTGGTGACTTTTTATCTGCCCACGAAGGGCTCGGTGGAAGCCGGGGCGCTGTTTTATATCCCGACCGGCCTTGTCGTGTTCGGGCTGCTGACCGTTCTGGGACTGATCACCTTTGCCTGCCGGATTTTCGACGCGGTGACCGACCCGTGGATCGCGTCCCTTTCAGACCGGAGCCGGAACCCGAAGGGCAGAAGAATTCCGTTTATGCAGAAAGCGGCGGTGCCGTTTGCCGTAATCACAGTGCTTATTTTCTGCGCGCCGGTAAAAACCATCAGCAGCATCAACATCGTCTGGGTTCTTGTGTTCCTGATCCTGTTCTATCTGTTCATGACGATGTACTGCACGCCGTACAACGCGCTGATCTCCGAGTTCGGCAAAACACAGGAAGACCGCATGTACATCTCCACGGCGATCTCGTTTACGTACTTCTTCGGTACGCTGCTGGCCTACATGCCGTTCGTGCTGGCAGGACCCCTTCAGAGCATGGTTTCCTATGCCTGGAGCTATCGGATCTGGTTTATTGTGCTGGCCGTTATCGCGCTGATCTGCATGCTTGTTCCGTGCATTAAACTCAATGAGCGGGAATTTGTCGATACGAAACCGAGTGATTCCAACGCGTTCAAAAGCCTTGCCGCGACCTTTAAGAACCGCGAATTCCTGAAGTTCGCCGCTTCCGATATTGCGTACTGGATCGGCCTGACGCTTTTCCAGACCGGCCTGCCGTTCTTTGTTAAGGTCTCCATGGAACTGGATGAATTCTATACGACCGTATTCCTTGGAGCGATGACGGTCCTGTCCGTTGTATTCTATCCCTTCGTATCCAAACTGGTGAAGAAGTTCGGAAAGAAACGGCTGGTCATCACAGGTTTCCTGGGACTTGCGCTGGCGTATCTGGTGACGGCGCTGATCGGTATCCTGCCCATTCCGGGACTGTTCTGCGGTGTGATTATTGTTGTGATCGCGGCTTTCCCGATGGCGCTTCTGGGTATTATTCCGCAGTCCATCATCGCGGATGTAGCTGAAGAAGACGGTATCGTAACGGGAGAGAACCGCGAAGGAATGTTCTTCGCCGCCCGTACTTTTGCCATGAAATTCGGACAGTCGGTCGCAATGCTGGTCTTCACCTCCCTTGCCGTTCTCGGAACGACCCAGGATATCACCAGCAATGACCTGACCGCTTCTCCCTTCGGACTGAGGATCGTTGCCATCGCCGCGGTGATTTTCTGTACTGCAGGCGCGGTGATCCTGAGCTTTTACAATGAAAAGAAGATCATGGGAGTCATCGCCAAAAAAGAAGACTGAAAAGGAAGCAGAAGGTAAGATCATTGGATTTATGCATTCGATATAAAACAGACGACGACGCCTTCCACGAAACACACGAACGGAACAACAACGATTTTTCACTGGACATTACAAACAAAGACGGCAGGACGACGGTCCTTCTTCATCCGAAAAGAAAGCTGATGCTGCAGGAGGCCGTGATCCGGATACCGTACGACTACTCGGACGTGAAAACCGTTTTTCTGAACGGATATCAGTCGTGGACGGACAGCCGTGAATACTACCTGAATGAAAACCTGAGAAACATCCGTCAGATGAACAGGCTGATCCGGGAACGGTACCATTTTGAAGCCTACGGTGACGCCTGGTTCCTGAAATATCGAAAAGGGGAACCTCACGGAATCACCCTTGCCTATCTCAAAAAAAACAACGGGACGACGGAATTCTTCGGTTCGCTCAATGAGGAGCACGCGTATCTGATCCTGCGGATTCAGAGGAGGGAAAATACTCTCTCCCTGGAAAGCGACTGCCGCGGACGCATCGTCACAGAGGATTATCCCCTGTTCGATTTTGTCCGGTACAGAGGAACGGCAAACCGACTGGTCCGGGCGTATTTTTCTCATTTCGGAACCTGCGACGCGCCGCCGGTAAGGGGGTATACTTCCTGGTATCTGGATTATCAGAACATCAGCGAGAAAAAGATGCTCAGGACGCTTTCCTCCATCGATCCGGAGCTTTTTGACCTGTTCCAGATCGATGACGGATATGAGACTTTTGTCGGCGACTGGCTGGAATGCGATCCGGGAAAATTCCCGAACGGGCTGGAAAACATCGCCGCGAAAATAAAAGAAAAAGGACTGAGAGCCGGCATCTGGCTTGCCCCGTTCGTCTGTGAGACCAAAAGCCGGGTTTACCGTGAGCATCCGGAGTGGATCGTCCGGAAAAAAGACGGCAGCGCGGTCTTTGCCGGGAGCAACTGGAGCGGGTTTGTTCCGCTGGACCTCCGCAGACAGGACGTCCGGGACTATATCCGGACCTGTCTGGAACACTATGTAAAGGCCGGATTTACCTTTTTCAAACTGGATTTTCTCTATGCGGCCGCAATGGGAGAACACCACGGGCACACAAGGGCGGAAAAAATGCGTTTTGCGATGAGCTTCCTGCGCAGCTGCCTGCCCGATCAGGCGATCCTGGGATGCGGAGTTCCGTTATCATCGGCATTCGGCCTCGTTGACTACTGCCGTATCGGACCGGACGTTTCCCTTTCCTTTGACGATGTCCCTTACATGAGGCTGGCGCATCGGGAGAGAATCTCTACGAAGGTAACGCTGCAGAATACCATATTCCGCAGCTGCATGGACGGCACCGTCTTCCGCTGCGATCCGGATGTATTCCTTCTGCGGGATGAGAGAATTCAGCTTTCCAGCGAGCAGAAGAGAGCGCTGACTGTGCTGAACCACCTGTGCGGAGCGGTTTATATGACCAGTGACGATCCCGGCGGATATGATTCCGAAAAGAGAGAGATCCTCGCGGAAGCCCGCAAATGGACCCGTGCCCGGGTCGTGGGAATCTTAAGGGACGGGCCTGTGCTGAACATCCGGTGTGTTCTGGACGGGAAACTTCATACGCTTCGGTATCATACGAAAAAGGGAGTGCTGCTCCCGGAGGAATAAATGGATAGAACATCGATGATATTCGGCAATCCGATGGACGCAAAAACCATACGGAAAGCGGAAAAAAGCAAAGCAAAATATATACGGAAGTTCGGGGATGACAGCAAAACGGAGTATCATCTGGCAATGGAGCCGCTGCCCCAGATCGAGGAACTGGGAATCGACCGGCTGGTCCACTCCGAGGAGCCCCTGATTCTCCCGAAAAACGCCCTGGTCGTCGGCAATATCCGCATGGGCTTCGGCCATTACCGGATTTCCCTGGCGATTGCATCCTGCGCGAAGGCGCTGGGCTTCTGGCCTGTCTGGCTGGACCTGGCCTCTTTTGAATCGACCGGATCCAAAATGATCCGGCATCAGAATGACCTTTACTCCCTGGGTTCCCGGCTTTCCCAGAAATTCGGCCTTTTCAACAGGCTGGTCTGGGAACCGATGAACAGCGAAGGATTCCGCAAACTGACCTATAATGCGGTAGACCAGAAAAACAGCGAGCTTTTAGTGCCGCTGTTTACGGATATTCCGAAAGATGTTCCCTATGTGGCGACCCATGTATGGCCGGCTCAGGCGGCGGTTCATGCGGGACTGACCAACGTGGTCAACGCCATTCCGGACAACTGGCCGATGGGCCTGCATCTGTCGGAGGGGGCGATCCATACCGTTCAGACCCCGTTCGCCTATTTCGGCTATAAAATGCTGAACGGGATGGCAAAAACCGCCTTAAAACCCATGCCGGACGAAGATCTTTTTGAAGTGGGCCATTATATTGATCATGAGCTGGTCGACGGGATCGAAGAGGACTGTAGAGCCCGGTTTCGCCGGATCGAAGGAGAAAAACCGGTCCGCTTCCTGATGACCGTTGGCGGAGCGGGAGCGGGGGCCGACCTTTATCTGGCCATGACCCGGCATCTGCTGGAATATGTGAAGCAGAAGAAAGCTTCCCTGATCATCAACCTTGGAGATCATGCCGGCATCTGGGATCTGTTCCGGCAGAAAATTCCCGGAATCGAAGAGCAGAGCACACTTTGCTTTAATGATTTCAAAAAGGTGCGCGAACTGGCAAAGGATCCGGATATCAGCGGAATTACGGTCTTATGCCATGAAGATATTTTCGAAGCGGTATACTCGACCAATCTGCTGATGAGAAGCTGCGACGTACTGGTTACAAAGCCTTCCGAACTGGCCTTCTATCCGGTGCCGAAGCTGATCATGCGCCATATCGGCGGGCATGAAGTCTACGGGGCGATCCACACCCGCGAGGTGGGGGACGCAACCTTTGAATGCGAAACAAAGGAATCTCTTTGCGGCATGATCGATTCGCTGATCGGAGACCGGAGGCTCATGGCCTTTATGAACGAGCATATCCTGAAAGGGAAGGAAGAGAAGCTGTACAACGGCGGATACGAGGCCGTGAAGCTTGCGGTCGCGGGCCGGCATTAAGACAGGAAGGAAACAGTCGGAATGGCAGAATCTGTATTTTTAAAGGAACAGCTGCTTCAGGGGCTTTATTCCCCGAAAAAGGAAAAAGAAGCGGTTCTGCGCTGGAGCAGGGCCGAAGAGAAATTCCGTGAGATCTTCGGACGGGAGGCGGAGTTCGCGGTCAGCTCCCCCGGGCGCACGGAGATCTGCGGAAATCACTGCGACCATCAGGGAGGCCTGGTGATCGCGGCGGCAGTGGATTCGGACATTCTCGCCTTTGCCGCGCGGATTGAGGATCCGGAGGTTCATATCTTTTCGGAGGGATACGGCCGGATCGACGTGGACCTGAGGGATTTGTCGCCGAAGAAAAAAGAAGAAGGCACTTCCGCAGCGCTGATTCGCGGAACCGCTGCCGGCCTGAAAGAATACTGGATCGGCCTGCACGGTTTTGAAGCGTATGTCATCAGCGACGTGCCGGCAGGAAGCGGAATTTCCTCCTCTGCCGCGTTTGAAGACCTGATCACCAATATTTTCGTTTCCCTTTCCGGAAGTCAGCTGGACGCCTCCGATATCGCCCGTGCCGGGCAGTACGCGGAGAACCGTTATTACGGAAAACCCTCCGGAATGATGGATCAGATGGCGGTAGCCACCGGAGGCCTTGCCTATATGGATTTCCAGAAGGAAGGATACCCTGTAGTGGAGCGGATCGACTGTGATTTCTCCGGTTTCGGCCTGGATATCTGCCTTGTCGCAACCGGTTCTTCCCATCAGGACCAGACGGAGGATTACGCGGCGATTCCGGCGGAAATGAAAAAAGTGGCTTCCTTTTTCGGCAAAAAAGTGCTCCGGGAAGTATCGGAAGGAAAATTCTACGACCGCCTCGGACGCCTTCGTTCGTATGCCGGGGATGGCGCCGTTCTTCGTGCCATTCATTTCTTTGAAGAATGCCGGCGCGTGCAGGAGTGCAGAGACGCGCTGACCGCCGGAGACGCGAAAGCGTTTCTTTCGGTAGTCCGCAGATCCGGCGATTCCTCCTGGAAATATCTGCAGAACGTGGACAGTTTCCGGGATCGCAAAGGAAAATGCCCCGCGGCCCTGGCCCTGGCTCTTTCCGATAATATTCTGAAGGGAGAAGGGGCCAGCCGGATTCACGGAGGCGGTTTCGGAGGCACGATACAGGCTTTTGTTCCTTCGGAAACAACGGAGTACTATGTGGACCAGATGGAAAAAACATTCGGAAAAGGTTCCTGCAGCGTTGTGGGAATCCGGGAACTTCCAGGCGGTAAAATCGGTTAAAAACCGTCAGCAGCAGGACACGGTTTCAACACAAAAGAAGAATATAATCAAACAAAATCATCAAAGGGAGAAAACGTATGCTCAAAACAAATTTGAACTATCAGAAACTGCAGGGAAGTTATCTGTTCTCCACGATCGCGAAAAAAGTGGACGCTTACCAGAATGCTCATCCCGACCGGAAAATCATCCGTCTCGGGATCGGCGACGTGACCCAGCCGCTTCCGCCTTCCGTTATTGCCGCTCTTCATAAGGCGGTGGATGAAATGGCCAGCGCGGATACTTTCCGGGGATATGCGCCGGATCTGGGCTATGAGTTCTTAAGGAGCGCCATCGCGAAGAATGATTTTGAAAAACGGGGCTGCGATATTGCTGCCGATGAAATCTTTGTTTCCGACGGAGCCAAATGCGACTGCGGAAATATTCAGGAGATTTTCTCCGCCGACGCGAAAATCGCCGTCTGCGATCCGGTATATCCGGTTTATGTGGATTCCAACGTCATGGCCGGAAGAACCGGAGAGTATAACGAAGCCTTCGGCGGATTTGATAACGTTATCTATCTTCCCTGTCTGGAAGAAAACGGGTTCGCCCCGGAAATTCCGGAGGAGACGCCGGATCTGATCTATCTGTGCTCCCCGAACAATCCGACGGGCGCCGCGCTGAAAAAGGATGAGCTGCAGAAATGGGTGGATTACGCGAATGAAATCAAAGCGGTCATTCTTTTTGATGCCGCTTACGAAGCCTATATCAGCGAAGAGGACGTGCCTCATTCCATTTATGAGTGCGCCGGAGCGAAAAGCTGTGCCGTCGAGATGAGATCCTTCTCGAAAAACGCCGGATTCACCGGCCTTCGCCTGGGTTATACTGTGATTCCCAAAGAGCTGGAAGTGGACGGCATTTCCCTTCATTCTCTCTGGGCGAGAAGACACGGAACAAAATACAACGGAGCGCCGTATATCGTCCAGCGCGCCGGTGAGGCGGTTTATTCCGAACAGGGCCAGGCGGAAGTGAAAGCCCTTGTGGGATATTATATGGAAAACGCAAGAACCGTCATCGACGGTCTTCGCAAGGCCGGCTATACCGTGTACGGCGGTGTGAACGCTCCGTACATCTGGCTGAAGAATCCGGACGGCATGTCCGGCTGGGACTTCTTCGATTATCTGCTGGAAGAACTGAATATTGTGGGAACACCGGGCTCCGGTTTCGGTTCCAAAGGCGAAGGATTCTTCCGGCTTTCCGCTTTCGGCACCCACGAAAACACGGCGGAAGCCGTTCTGCGGATCTGCGCAAAGAAGTAATTCAAACCAGAGGGGAGAAGGGGTCCTGTACGGACCGCAAACAGTACAAAACAATAACGCTCTTTTCAGGGGGGAAAACCGCATCTTCAAAACCGGAGGTATGGTATGAAAAAAGCGCTTCTGATTATTGTTATCGTTCTTGCGGTGGCAGCTGCGGCACTGGGAATCGGCGGATATTTCTATTATAACCATTATAAGGATGATCCGGCGTTTCTTGACAAAACGACGTTCAACGGCGGGTCGGTGG
>CADBNG010000104.1 GCA_902795985.1 uncultured Lachnospiraceae bacterium | reverse complement strand
TGACGATGGCAGGGCTGCTGATCTCGGAGTTCGGGAGCCGGAAAAGCGAAGGGTGACAGGGGGACGCATCTTTTGTTCATCATTAGCCGGGCCAATCGATGGCAAACAGATACATCCCCGTTACCTGCACAATCTTCTTTTGTTCTTTCAGATGGTTGATACCCCGATCGTCATCTCCTCCAGCACGTCCAGCAGAACCCGGGTCGTGTCAAGGGAAGTGAGCATGGTGATGTTGTTCTCCGCAGCGGTCTGACGGATTCTTTCTCCATCGCCGTGATGCACCCCGGAAAGTATTGCGCGGGTATTGATGACATAGCTGACATATCCGGCGCGGATCGCGTCCAGAATGTCTGTACTGCGTTCGGAAGGTGTCCGCCGGATCTTAACTCGCAGTCCTCTCTGCCGCAGGAATAATGCGGTGCCGATTGTCGCCTCGATGTTAAATCCCATGTCGTAGAAGCGTTTAACAAGGGGAAGAACTTCCTCTTTATCTTCATCTGCCACGGAAACCACCACCGTCCCGTAATTCTTCAGCTTCATGCCGGAGGCAATCATGGCTTTATACATGGCCCGGTGAAGTTTTTTGTCATAGCCGATGGCTTCGCCGGTGGATTTCATCTCCGGAGAGAGTGTGGCGTCCATTCCATGGAGCTTGGAGAAGGAAAACGCCGGCACTTTCACATAATAACGGTCCTTTTCTTTTGGATACAACTCATGAATGCCCTGCTCCGCAAGACTTTTTCCAAGGATCACCAGCGTCGCGATATCCGCCAGCACATAGCCCGTCGCCTTGGACAAAAACGGTACCGTTCTGGAAGATCGGGGATTGACTTCGATAATATAAACATCCTCGTTCTCATCCACAATAAACTGAATATTGAACAGCCCGACAATGCCGATGGCCAGTCCCAGTTTCTTTGTATAATCAAGGATCGTGTCCTTCACTTTCCGCGAAAGCGTGTAAGGCGGGTATACGCTGATGGAATCGCCCGAATGAACGCCGGTCCGTTCAACCAGTTCCATAATACCGGGTACGAAAACCTGTTTTCCGTCACAGACCGCATCCACTTCCACTTCTTTTCCCCGGATATATTTATCCACCAGGACCGGTTTGTCCGCATCGATTTCCACTGCCGTTTTCAGATAATGCCGCAGGTCCTCTTCTTTCGCGACAATCTGCATGGCGCGCCCGCCTAAGACAAAACTCGGCCGCACCAGGACCGGAAAACCGATTTCCTTTGCGGCGGCAATTCCTTCTTCTATATCGGTCACGGCCCGTCCCTTCGGCTGAGGGATCTTCAGCTCCAGCAGCAGCTTTTCAAACAGATCCCGGTTTTCCGCCCGGTCGATGGCGTCAAAGTCCGTTCCAATGATCTTTACGCCATACTCTGCCAGCGGTTCCGCAAGATTGATGGCCGTCTGGCCGCCCAGCGTAGCGATCACCCCCAGCGGCTTTTCCAGATTAATGACATTCATGACGTCCTCAACCGTCAGCGGCTCAAAATACAGCTTGTCCGAGCAGGTGTAATCGGTGGAAACCGTCTCCGGATTGTTATTGATAATGATGGCCTCCAACCCGGCGGCTTTGATCGTCTGAACGGCATGAACGGTGGAATAATCGAACTCCACCCCCTGGCCGATCCGGATCGGGCCGGAGCCCAGGACGATTACTTTTTCCCGTTCGGAAACGATGGATTCGTTCTCCTCTTCATAGGTGGAGTAGAAATACGGGATATAGCTGTCAAATTCTGATGCGCAGGTATCGATCATCTTGTAGACCGGAATGATACCGTTTTTCCTTCGGATTTCACCGACTTCTTTTTCGGTCATGTCCCAGAGATAAGCGACTTCCTTATCGGAAAAGCCCATTTTCTTCGCGGTGCGCAGTTCGTTCAGATCGCCGGCGGCGTCTTTCATATCCCGCTCTTCATCTACTATTTTTTTGAATTTATCGATAAAAAACCGGTCAATGCCGGTAGCCTCCACGATTTTCTGTACGCCGCATCCCCACCACAGCAGTTCCGCGATGGCGTAGATGCGGTCTTCCGTTCCGACCCGGATGAAATCCATCAGTTCTTCGGCATTTAACGAATCGAAGCGGCGGTCCAGAAGGTGGAAAAAGCCCACTTCCAGCGAACGGACGGCCTTTAGGAGACTTTCTTCGAAGGTTCGGCCGATGCTCATGACTTCGCCTGTTGCCTTCATCTGAGTGGAAAGGGATGTGTCCGCATCCGTGAATTTATCGAAGGGGAAACGGGGCATTTTTGTCACGACGTAATCGAGGGACGGCTCAAAGGATGCCGGTGTGTTTGCGATGGGAATCTCATCCAGGGTCATCCCGATACCGATTTTTGCGGAAACCCGGGCAATCGGGTATCCGCTGGCTTTTGACGCCAGAGCGGAGGAGCGGGATACCCGCGGATTGACTTCAATCAGGTAGTATTGGAACGAGTACGGATCCAGCGCGAACTGAACGTTGCAGCCGCCTTCGATCTTCAGCGCCCGGATGATCCGAAGAGCGCTGTCCCGCAGCATCTGGTACTCTTTATTGGTCAGAGTCTGGGATGGGCAGACCACGATGGAATCCCCGGTATGAATGCCGACAGGATCCAGATTTTCCATATTACAGATGGTGATAGCGGTGTCGTTATGGTCGCGCATCACTTCATATTCAATCTCCTTCATTCCCCGGATGCTTTTTTCAATAAGCACCTGGGTCACCGGAGAAAGGGCCAGGCCGTTTTTGATCAGCGGCAGGAATTCTTCTTCGTTTTCCGCAAATCCGCCGCCGGTCCCTCCCAGGGTAAAGGCCGGACGAAGGACGACCGGATAACCGATTTTCCCCGCCGCTGCCAGACCTTCTTCTACCGTATTTGCTATGTCCGAAGGCAGCACCGGCTCTTCC
>CADBNG010000103.1 GCA_902795985.1 uncultured Lachnospiraceae bacterium | reverse complement strand
TAACACAAAGGACCCGTCCCCATTGTGTTATTTTTGCTTTTCGATTTTGTAGCCCTGTCCCCAGACGACTTTCAGATAACGGGGATCGCCGGGGTTGATCTCGATCTTCTCTCGGATATGCCGGATGTGAACGGCGATCACGTTTTCGGCGCCATAGGCTTCTTCGTTCCAGACAGCTTCGTAGATCTGAGCGGTACTGAAAACGCGGCCGGGATTGCGGGAAAGATACATAAGGATGTCGTATTCGATCGGGGTAAGTTTGACTTCATCTCCGTCTACGGTGACCTTCTTTTCAGAGTCATCGATGACAAGGCCGCCGTTTACGATCTTCTGCTCTTCTTTCTCTTCTGATTTTGCGCCGAGCGTGGTGTATCTGCGGATCTGGGATTTAACCCGTGCAACCAGTTCCAGCGGACTGAATGGTTTTGTCACGTAATCATCCGCTCCGATATCGAGCCCCAAGATCTTGTCGGCGTCTTCTCCCTTTGCCGTCAGAAAGATCACCGGCACGCTGTTCGTTCTGCGCAGTTCACGAACTGCCCGGATCCCGTCCATGACCGGCATCATGATATCCATCAGAATAAGATGCAGATCTTCTTTTTCGGCAAGATCCAGCGCTTCTTTTCCGTCATAGGCTTTCAGGACTTCATAACCGGCTGTTTCCAGGTAAATGGCAATGGCTTCCACGATATCTTTATCATCGTCACAGACAAGTATTCGATACATTTGTTTCCCTCCGCAGAGACTGGTTTCGTAAAGCTTTACGTTGAATTCGTTTTTATTATAAAACCCGTTTTTTAAGTTCCGTTTGGCAGATTCTTAACTTTTCTTTAAGAATACTCTTTTTCCCGGCGCTGACAAGAGACCTGTCCCCTTGTGTTAAAAAATGACACAAAGGGACTGTCCCTTTGTGTCATTTTTTAACACAACAGGGACAGTCCTCTTATTTTGCTGATTCGGTTCAGATCCGTTCAAGGCGTTTGAACTTTTCTTTTCTGGGCAGGAACAGCGGTACATATTCCACGATAATGCTGGCGGTTTCCAGACCGTACCATTTTGCAGGGCTTCCGACGACGCGCCGGATGAAGTATTTGGATTTCAGGAGCAGATTGTCAATACTGGACACTTCTCCTTCGACCGGCATCATCTTTCGGATCATACAGAATTTGAAGGAGCCGACCGGGGAGGGTCCGTAGATTGAATGTCTCTTGTCCTGCTCCGGAAGCTCGCCGCTCTCCAGCAGATCCTGCACGACCTGGCGGATGTAGATATTCACTTTCTGGTTCACTTTGTATCCGAGGTAAAACTGAACACGGAAAATATAATCCGTTCCAAAGGTATCCACGCTGTAGTTCATGACATACGGATCGTCCATAGTGTTTACGCTGACGAACCAGTACGCATCCGCTCTCTTTGGATCTTTATCCAGAATGGAATACAGAATATCCCGGTCGATTTCCCCGTTCGTTCCTCCTTTTGTGAGAAAGACGACGTTGTTGCTCAAAAACGGAACCTCTGTATCCTTCTGAAGCTTTTTAATATTGCCCAGCTGATCCCGGATATCCAGGCGAACGCTCTGCATCTGTTCGATGATCGTCCCGCGATACCAGACAAGCATAACATAGAAAAGGAGTGCCGAAAGGATCAGGGCTACATAGCCGCCTCTGGCAAATTTTCCAAGGCTTGAAATAAAGAACACGCCCTCTATTGCCCCGAACACAACGGCAAAAGCGGCAGCTGCCAGTTTTTTCTTATGCAGCACACCGATATAAACCGTAAACAGTATGGTCATCATCAACATGCTGATGGTGATTGCAAGACCGTAAGCGTTTTCCATCCGTGCTCCGCTTCGGAAATACAGGATCACAAGAATACAGCAAACCCAGAGCACGTTATTCACAAACGGAACATAAAGCTGTCCTTTTGTATCAGAAGGATATTCGATCTGAAGATGAGGCATAAGATCCAGACTTGCCGCCTCGTGAACGAGCGTATAGCTTCCGCTGATCAGCGCCTGGCTGGCAATGATCGCCGCCAGTGCACTTAAGACGACCGCAAAAGGACGCATCCCTTCGGGCAGCATCATATAAAACGGGTTCAGATCCGGGATCGAATAGAGCGCCTGCACCTCTTTATTCTGAAGGATCCAGACGCACTGTCCCATATAATTCAGGATCAGACAGATTTTGACAAACGGCCAGCTGAAATAGATGTTCTGCTTTCCGACATGTCCCATATCGGTATACAGCGCTTCGGCACCGGTCGTACACAGGAAAACGCTGCCGAGGATCATCAGACCGGCTTTATTATAGGGGCTGATCAGCACTTTAACGGCATAGACCGGACTAAACGCGCGAAGAATGCTCAGATCTCCGGATGCGATCCAGATCCCGGTGACTCCAAGGAATAAAAACCAGATCAGCATGACCGGTCCGAAGATCTTGCCGATCATACTGGTGCCGCCCCGCTGGATCAGGAAAAGCGCGCTGATGATCGCGATCGTAATGATCAGCACCACCGCCTGTCCGCTTCCGAGAAAACGGTTCATGCTTTCGATGCTTCGCAGACCTTCTACAGCAGTCGTGACCGTAACGGCCGGTGTCAGGCCACCGTCTGCAAGCATGGTACAGCCGCCGATCATCGTCGGGATGATCAGCCATTTTCCGCATTTTTTAACCAGGCTGTATAAAGAAAAGATTCCGCCTTCACCATGGTTATCGGCTTTCAGCGCAATCAGAACATGCTTTATTGTCGTTAAGAGGGTAATTGTCCAGATCGTAAGCGAAAGAGCTCCAACGATGAATTCTTCGTTGATGTTTGCAATGCCGCCGTTTCCTTCCAGGATCGACTTCATTACATACATTGGGGATGTGCCGATGTCTCCATATACGATTCCGATCGTGACCAGAAACATCGCAAAGCTGAACTTATTTCTGCGTCGGTTCAAGTAATTCAACTCCGTCATTGATTTGTCCTCGTGTTTCGCCAATGATTGAAAGTCCAGTATAGCATCGGCAATCGGACTTGTCACGAAGAACCTGTTAAAATCTTTACAATGTCCTATCAGTCTGCTGATCCAAGTGTATAGTCTTTTGCATTTGCTTCGTTAAAGGTAAACCGGTCCCAGATCCCGTCTGTCAGGAGGATCTCATTCTGATCCGTTACAAAAACGGCTTCGAAATCCTGATTGGTCCGCCAGAATTCCAGAGCTTTTTCTTTCCCCATGACAAAAAGCGCCGTGGACATCGCATCGCAGTACGCGCCGTTTTCACCAATAACAGTAACGGAGATCAGTCCGTTTCTGGCC
>CADBNG010000102.1 GCA_902795985.1 uncultured Lachnospiraceae bacterium | reverse complement strand
TACGGCATCACGTACCGGGAAGCGACCCGGGTGATCACATAGGCCATCGACCAGCATAACGACGTGATAAAGGCATAAAAATGAGGACTCTGAAGGATTTTTTTCATAGACGGTCCCGTTTACTTTTTCTCCAGGTTTCGACGATGTTTTTTTCGCACCATGTACGGCACCAGGGAATTGATGATGCCCAGTCTCAGCATCGGAAAGGGCCTCATGACGGTATTAAAGATCCGCCAGCACCGGAAATAGTTTTTCCATCCGCTCTCCATTCCCTGCCCGGCAAACGGGGTCTTTGCCAGGGTCTCTTCATACTCTCTCCGGAACCGGTTCGTATTCCCTTCCCGCCAGGGCCGTTCTTCCCCAAGGAAATGAACAATGCAGGGATTCTGCCGGATCCGTTCGATTTCTTCTTTGGAAGGAACCGGATAATCACAGTTTTTTTCCAGAAGCCGGTACCGGTACAGATCATAAGTATTGTGATAATTATAGGCGGGGGACACTGTAGCGATTCTGCCTTTCTGCGAGGCATTGATGGCGTCCTGATCGTTCGCGAACAGATATCCTCCCTTTTCACGGTAAAAGGCAAGGATTTCCTCTCCCGTTTTATTTGCCCTCCAGGCATCCAGGTCAATCAGGAGAACGCCGGCATTATAATACGGCGCCCCTTCCAGCCCCAGTGCGTTTTTCCGTTTCCGGCTGCAGGTGGGTTCGACCGCTGCGCCGAGGGTTTGCCCCTGCAGATCGGTCTGCCAGAGTTCCTTCAGGCTCCCCCGGACCAGGGTATCCCCGTCCAGATAGAGAACCCGGCCGGCTGACTCCGGCAGCAGCCGGTCCAGAACCAGCCGCGCAAGCACGATCGGATTCCATCCGGCTGTATTGACAGGAAAATCAAAAAAATCATCCGTGCTTCCAAGAGAGACAAACACCGCACTGCGTCCGTGCCTTTCATCCGCGAAGCCCCGGATCATTCTGTCCAGAGCCTGCCTTGTTTCCTCCGGAACGTCTTTGACCAGCAAAAAGAAGCGGATTCCCTCCGCTTCCGTATTGCTTCCGCACAGGGAAGCAATGGAAACCGCCGTCTGCGGGACAAAAGCGCTGTCAAAGGTATAAACGATATTCATTACGGTTTCTCTCCCGCCGTTTCCATTTCCTCCGGAAATACCAGCACGGCCGGCTTATGGGAATGACGGTCCTCCGGAGGAGGCAGCTGCATGTACTCCCGGTAAACCTTTTTCAGATAGGCATCATAATCCCGGGGAACCGGTACCTGTGTATCCTCAAACGGCACATAATGCTGGGTAAAGAGCCCGGTATCTTCGAATTTCAGCCCGATCATGCCGTCCTTCCGGGGCCAGCACCAGGTCATATCCGTAACGAAGCCGTCCCCCTCTTCCCTCGTGGTGCTCATGGTCCGCTTCAGGTACTTCCGGTAAATCTTCGGCGTCGTAATCCGGAAAATCTTCAGGAATCCGTGGATGAGCGTGCATCCGGCCAGCGCCAGCCGCTTTTTCAGCGGGCTTAACCGGTTCGGCAGCTTCGGCACGCGGTAGGTCGCCAGGGCGCACAGTCTCAGAAGGATATAATTGCCGAATGCGAGCCGGTCCCATTTCTTTTTCTCTTTCGGCCAGTAATCCATCGGAAAAATGTCGATGAAAATCCCGTTGTGATAACGGATATGGCCGTCTTCCGGTTCAATAAAAACGGAATCCCTCCGGGAAAGCTTCGCGAAGCTCATCACATAGTCCTTCGTGACCCTCGGTTCCAGAAGTTCCACATTCTCCGGGAGTTCCGAAGGCGCGACCCGTATGAATTCCTCGTAATCCGGACGCGGCATTAAAAAATCCATGTCGTCGTCCCAGGGAATATAGCCCTGGTGACGGATCGCTCCGAGCGTGGTCCCGAAGCCGGTCACAAAACAGAGGTTATGCCGCCGGCAGATCTCCTCCAGCGTATGAAAAAGCCCGATCTCGATCTCCCGCAGACGATTCAGCTGTTCCTGTGTATATTCTTCCATCCGCAGTTATTCCTCTTTTCCGAGAGCCCGGCGGATCTGGGTGCTGCTGATCCCCTCCGTATAGGAAAAGAATTCCATTTCGGATCCGCGGCGGTTCAGTTCTTCCTTTACAGGCTGCCAGTCGTCAATATGGTCGTCTCCCGAAAAATGGCAGTCGAAATGAAGCTGCTCCCAGGCCCGGATCTGATTGGTATTTTCAAAATCCACCGGAACGACTTCATCCACGGCCCGCAGCCCGGCAATGACTTTCGCCCGGTTTTCATAGGAAATCACCGGCCGGTGACCCTTATAGTGCTCCACCAGCTCATCGGTCAATACTCCCACAATCAGATAATCGCAGCGTTCCTTGCAGCGTTCAATCAGGCGGAGATGCCCGGAATGAAACAGGTCAAAGACCCCCGGAACGTAGCCCCGCCGGTAAGGCTTTTCCGCCCCCGGAATATTCTTCTTCATATTGCGGACGATCCGCTCCGGATCCGGTGTGGAAATCCGGTAAAGCCAGTCGTATTCCGACCGGTTCCGTACTTTTTCAAGGAAAAGCCGCTCTTCTTCTTCCAGTTCCGGGATTCTCTCCGGGGTGATTCCGTAACGTTCCAGAACTTCCGTCAGGTCAAAAGCCTGCCGCGCCCGCAGGGACGAGGAAAAGAAATATTTCAGCGCCCGGTACATCGAAAAGGCGCAGGTGGAATCGTCGGAAACAAATTCCTGATCGAAAAACCGCAGGCCTTCCTCCGTACAGAAGCAGTTGCAGGGGGCAAGATCCGTAAACACCCTCCCCCTCCCGTTCCCTTTCTCACGGAACGAACGGCAGATACAGGCATAAACCTCATCCAGCAGCCGCAGAAATGTCTCCGGATCCGACGGCGCGATCCGGTCTAAAACGGACGAAAGTTTTTCGGAGCTGATCCGGGGCATTTCCAGAAAAAGCCCGTTCTCGTCTTCTTTTATGGCGCAGGGAACGACCGGAACACCGGCGGCCTCCAGTTCTCCGGTATGCTCATAAAGGGTCCGAAGACTCTTTTCCCCTTCCGGGTAAAGGGCGCGTTTGATCACGCGGTTCCCGGCGCAGAGGACGGTCGCGGCCGACCTTTCCTTTCCCCGGTCCGCGGTGATCAT
>CADBNG010000101.1 GCA_902795985.1 uncultured Lachnospiraceae bacterium | reverse complement strand
TGCTGACCATCGGCTACGGCGACATCTACCCCATAACAACCCTGGGGAAATTCTTCGGCACCATCATCAGTTTTCTCGGTGTCGGCATGGTCGCCATCCCCACCGGTATTATTTCCGCCGGCTTCGTCGAACAGTATTCCCGCATCAAGCGGATGACCGAATACGGCCGGGAAGACGACCTGAATTTCATTAAGATCCATATCGGACCGAACGACGACTGGGCCGGAAAAAAGATCCGGGACCTTCATCTGCCTGCCGAATCCATCATTTCCGTCATCCTGCGGGGAAAGCGGGCGATCATCCCCCGGGGCGACGTCGTCCTCCTGCCCGACGACCGTATTATTCTCGGCGCTCAGTCTTACCGGGATGACTACCTTGTGGAATTAAAGGAAATCACCATCGGGGCACAGAACCCCTGGAAAGACACCGCCATCCGGGATCTGGACATTTCCCGCCGCACCGTTATCATCATGATCCGGCGCGGCACCGAGTCCATTATTCCAAAAGGAGATCTCGTACTGAGACAGGACGACCGTGTTTTGCTGTATACCACACTTCCGGTAAAGGATTCCACCGGCCAGTACTCGATCTGAACCTTCCGCGTTCCTCCCATGACCTCTGAATCCGGCCTTCCAGGCGAGAGCAAAAAATGACAGCAGGATCGTTTCCTGCTGTCATTTTTCTTTTCCGTCCGGATGGCAGCGGGTTACGCCCTGCTGTCCTCTTTCTTAAATATTATCCTTTCTGTTTCCGATTGTACTCGTCGATGCATTCCTTGATCCGGTCTGTCGGCTCGATCAGGCTGCTGATGGAGCTGTCATGATTCAGCGTATCGATCAGCAGAGCGATGAATTTATTCATATTACAGCTGACATAGTATTCCCGGGACAGAAGCTCCTCGGTCTGGTAAACCAGGTTTGTGGTGAACAGGCGGGTAAACCAGCCTTTCTCATACGCCACGTCGAACTTTTCCAGCCCGTTCGTAAAGAGGCCGAAGGTACTGCAGATATAGATATTCCGGGCTCCCCGTTCCTTTAAGCGATGGGAAACGTCCAGCATGCTGTCGCCGGAGGAAATCATGTCATCCACAATAATCACGTCTTTTCCTTCGACGCTGTCACCCAGAAACTGATGGGCCACGATCGGATTCCGGCCGTCGATGACGACCGAATAATCTCTTCTTTTATAGAAGGTTCCCATATCCACGCCCAGGTTGCTGGCCATGTAAATCGCCCGGTTCATTCCGCCTTCATCCGGGCTGATGACCATTAAGTGATCCTTGTCGATGGAAACCTCCGGACAGGTCGCCAGCAGATTCTTGACGTACTGATAGGTCGGCATGATGGATTCAAACCCGTTGGTCGGGATCGCGTTCTGAACGCGGGTATCATGAGCGTCGAATGTGATAATATCGTCCACGCCCATGGAAACCAGTTCCTGAAGCGCCATGGCGCAGTCCATGGATTCCCGCCCGGAACGGCGGTGCTGGCGGCTTTCATAAAGGAACGGCATGATCACATTGACCCTCCGGGCCTTTCCGCTGATGGCCGCGATGATTCTTTTCAGATCCTGGAAGTGATCATCCGGAGACATATGGTTGCGCAGGCCGGACACGGTATAGGTCAGAGAATAGTTCAGCACATCGGTCAGGATATAAATGTCGTCCCCTCGTACGGACTGATCCAGAATTCCCTTGGCTTCCCCGGATCCGAAACGGGGGGTCTTGGCAGGTACGATGTAGGAATCTCTCTTGTAGCCTTCAAAAACGGCGTTGTCCCCGTTGATGGTGCGGGATCCCCGCCAATCCACGAGGTAACGGTCGATCTCTTTTGCGCGCTCTTCATAACTGCGCAGCGCAATAATCCCGAGTCTTCCGTAGGGCTGTGAATCAAAATAATCTCTTTTGCGGGCACTTGCTGACATTCGATGTTTTCCTCCTATCTCCTGATTCTGATATCATCACCAAAAAGATAAAGCTTTTTATAATAACTGTAGATGCGGGAAAAAATCCGGTCGGAATAACGGGCCTGCAGGTCCTCCAGTGAAAGATTGGTCGTGATCACCGTGCTTTTGCCGGCCAGATGACGTTCCTCGATGCAGCGCAGCAGCACGGACGAAACAAAGCTGTTGTTCTGTCCGGCGCCGAGATCATCGATCACCAGCAGGTCGCAGTCCATAACCAGCTGCACTTCCGCCCGGGTCTCATCCGTCGTGCGGAACTGGTTTTCCTCGAACCGTTCGATCAGCGCGCTTTCGGAAAACCACATGACGTTGATTCCCCGGTCGATCAGTTCCTTCGCGATGCAGTGGGCCAGGAAGGTTTTCCCCACTCCGGTCTTCCCGTAAAGCAGGATGCTTCCGGCGCCCTGTTCAAAATGCTCCGCAAACCACTTCGCATGGTCATAGGCCAGCTTCGCGTTTTCCCTCGCCGTGCGGCCGGTATCCCGGTCCACGATCCGGCTGGAATAGCAGTCTGCGCTGAAAGTGCCGAAATTTTCCTTTTCAAGTACTTCCTTTAAACCGGTCGAGGTTCCGATCAGCTCCGTGGCAAGCCGGAGAAAGCATCCGCACTTCTTTCCATCCACGAATCCGGTGTCCCGGCAGACCGGGCAGTCGTATTCCGGTTCGATTTCTCCTCCCGGGAAGCCCGCCTCCGCAAGAAGGGCCCGGCGCTCCAGCGCCAGTTCTTCCAGAGCGTCCTCC
>CADBNG010000100.1 GCA_902795985.1 uncultured Lachnospiraceae bacterium | reverse complement strand
GTGGCATAACCGGTTGTCGTAATGATGCTGCTGACCTGGAAAAAGGCATGCCGAAGGGCAGGCTCCGGTCCGTCCATGCTCCTTCCCGCGAACAGGGCGGTCAGAAGGGTCGCTGCCGCGATAATAATGAAATAGATCCGGACTTCCTCCATTTTGACGGCCTGCCGGACTTTCCGGGAACGGATCAGATAGTAAAACGAAAAGTTTACGCCGAACAGCATCATGAAAACGGCGACAATCCAGTGCTGGAGCGGCGTATAGGATGCCATGCCGCTGTTTAAAACGGTAAAACCTCCGGTACCGGCGGTGCCGAAAGAGATGCAGAAGGCGTCAAAAAGGCCCATGCCCGAGAGCAGGAGGAACAGGATTTCAAGCAGGGTCATGAAAATGTAGATCCGGTAGAGGAGGGAAGCGGTCTGGCGAACCCGGGGAACGAACTTGGAAACGTCCGGGCCGGGGCTTTCCGCCTTCATCAGATTCACGTGGGAGCCGTCCTGGACGGGAATGAACATCAGAAGGAAGACCAGGACCCCCATGCCGCCGACCCAGTGGGTGAAGCTTCGCCAGAACAGGCTGGCATGGGAAAGCTTTTCCACCTCGGGCAGGATGGAAGCTCCGGTGGTGGTAAAGCCGGAAACGGTTTCAAAGAGGGCATCAATATAAAAGGGGATTTCTCTGCAGAGCACAAACGGCAGCGCGCCGAAGCAGCAGAAAAGAATCCAGCCGAGGCCGACGATGACCATTCCGTCCCTCTGATAGATTCCCGAACTGCCGGACTTTTTTCTCGTGAGCAGAAAGCCGAAGAGAAACAGGACGGCAGAAACGGAAAGATAGATCAGGGCTTCCCGCCGTTCCCCGTAGATCAGGGCAACCAGGCAGGACGGAGCCATAAACGCGCCTTCCAGCAGGACGATCCAGCAGAGCATATGTCGGATCATTCGATAGTTCATAGTTTATCCTGCGATGATGTCATCAATGTTTTTGAATCCCCGCTGTGTTGTAACGACAATGACGGAATCGCCTTCCTTCAGACAGTCGTTTCCTCCGGGGATAATCCGCTCGCTTCCGCGCATAATGGCCGCGAGGATGGTTCCGTCTTTCAGTTTCAGGTCCCGGATGGGGATGCCCTCAGCCGGTGACTGGTCGCGAAGCCGGAATTCCAGGGCTTCCACCCGGCCGGCGCTGAGGCGGTAGAGGGCTTCGACGGAAGAACCGACGCTGCCGCTGAGTCCCCGGACAAACTGCAGGATGTGGTCCGTCGCCACGTCCAGCGGATTGACCAGGCTGTCCAGGTTCATGGAACGGATAATGCCGAGATAGCGGGAGTGGCTGATTTTCGTAATGATCCGGGCATTGGAATTCTCCCGGGCATACAGGGAGAAAACAATGTTTTCTTCATCAATTTCAGTCGCCGCGATAATGGCATCCGCCTGGTCCAGATGTTCTTCCCCGTACATTTCCTTCGAGAATCCGTCGCCGTAAATGACCGCGGCGTCGGGAAGAAGGTCGCACAGTTCTTCACACCGTTTTTTATCCAGTTCGATCAGCTTGACCCGGATTCCGGCGGCCTTCAGAAGACGGGCCAGATAGACGGACATGCTTCCGCCGCCGATAATGGCCACGTTCCGTACCTTGCCGGGAGCTACGCCAATACGGTGGAGTTCGGACTGGGACGTTCCGGTGACGGAGATGACGGAGAGAATATCTCCTTCCTGAGGGATGAAATCGCCCCCCGGGACGAAAACTTCATCATTCCGTTCGGCAATACAGACCAGAACGCCGCCCCGCTGGGCGCCGGAGTCTTTTAAGGGAACGCCGCAAAGGGCGGAATTCGCCGGGATGCGGTAACGGATCAGTTCGATGTTGCCGTCCAGAAATTCATCCGCTTCCAGCGCGGACGGAAACTGCAGCAGCTGTTTGATATCCTGGGCGGCCGATCGCTCCGGATTGATGATCAGCGCCACGCCCAGTCGCTGCTGGAACGTTTCATATTCATTGGTGTAGATCGGGTTGCGCACGCGGGCAACCGTCCGGCAGCGGGAGCGGCGGGCAATCACACAGCACAGAAGGTTCACTTCGTCGCTCATGGTCACGGCCATCAGGATATCCGCATGCTCAATGTCCGCTTCCAGAAGCGTCTGATAGCTGGTGCCGTTTCCCTCAATCCCCATTACGTCATAAAGGGTCGCGGCACGGCGGACCGTATCGCCGTCAATATCGATTACGGTCACATTATGTCCTTCTTCGGTAAGCTGCGCTGTCAGGGAGAGCCCGACCTTACCGCAGCCGACGATAATGATTTTCATCCGAGTTTGCCCTTTGTCTCACAGTATACACAGCGGTAGGTTTTCTTTTCCCGGTCTACAAGACGGAAAATATGGTCGATTTCCTGTTCGACGGTGGTGATGCAGCGGGGGTTCCGGCAGAGAATGACGTTGGTCAGGGTCTCCGGAAGCTCCATCTGCTTTTTTTCAACGATCAGGCCGTTTTTGATGATGTTGACGGTGGCGCCGGGATCGATATAACCGATCACATCCAGGTCGACTTTAATGTCCGCGTCAATCTTGATGATATCCTTCCGGCCTTTTTTTTCACTGTAGGCGTTTTTGATGATCGCGACGGAGCAGTCCAGCCGGTCGAGGCCCAGAAGATCATAAAGGGTCATGGCTCTTCCGGCCGTGATATGGTCGATTACGATGCCGTTGGAAATGGAATCGATATTCATGGTTTCTTTCTCCTTTCCCGGCCGGTCAGTCGATGGTGCCGGCTTCGCGCAGCAGCATGAGGATCAGAGCCATCCGCATGTATTTTCCGTTCAGGACCTGTTTGAAGTAGCAGGCACGGGGATCGTCATCAATGGCAACGCTGATTTCGTTGACACGGGGAAGCGGATGCATGATGATGAGGTC
>CADBNG010000099.1 GCA_902795985.1 uncultured Lachnospiraceae bacterium | reverse complement strand
TCCGAGGAAAGCTTCTGGAAATCAAACTCCTGCGTATCCGCGGTATCCAGATCGTCCAGCCCTCCGGCCGGGATAATGCCTTCCGCCACTTCATGCATGGAACGGATTGTGTCGTCCAGCCGGAGCTGGGTGGCATCCAGATCCGCAAGGAGCGCGTTCAGGCGGGCGCAGACAGATTCATAGGCGCGTTTTTTCTCTTCCGTCGCCTTCTCAATCTCTTCTTTTTCATGGACCGAATCCGCAAGGGCCTGCTGTCTTGCTTCCTCCGCCGCTTTTTCAACTTCCTGGTTCGCGTTCAGCAGGATACGGTCTTTTTCGGCATAAGCCTCTTCCACGATCTTCTTGGCCTGAACCCGGGAGTCCAGGATCACCTGCCCGATGGTGTCGTAATTATCGATATAGCTCTGATACTTTTCACTGATGTTCCGGCGAAGGGTATCCAGTTCGTCTCTCTGCGCGGCAACGGTCTCGTTCAGAGAAGCAATCTGCGCGTCTCTTTCGGCAATCTGCTCTTCCAGCTGCTGCTTCTCCATTGCGGCGGCCTGCTTCAGGGCGCTGAACTGCTGCTCGACGTCTTCCCGGTCGTATCCGCCTTTTTTCACGACTTTAAAAAGTTCCCCGTTCTGATTTTCTGCCATGATGCTTACCCCTTTACTTAAGATTCTTATTCCATACTTCCCAGACATCCGCCGTTTCCAGCCCAAGGCGCCACGCGGACGCTCCGGCAAGCCCGTAGGTGCCGACCAGCTGGAGCTTCAGATCCAGCGATTTCGCGTCTTCCATCCAGATGCTGTACCGGGACGAGTTGTCCTGGATGCTTCCGGTGTTCTGGCCGAGTTCCTCATTCCATGTGAGACGGATTCCCTTCTCTCTCACGAACTCTTTTGCTGCAGGCATGGAAAGCGCCGTCGTTTCAAAGACGGTCGATTCGAGCGGCGTGATCCAGCTTCTTGTAAAGAACGGAACCCCTAAAATGATCTGCTCCGCCGGGACTTCCTCCAGGGTCATTTCGATGCCTTCCTTCACAAACGGGAGGGACGCGGAAGAGCCCGGTTCTTCGGAATACTCCGTATGTTCATCATATCCCATTATAATGAGATAGTCCACAATTTTCGCCTGTGCCGTACGGTCATAATGCCGTGTAAAAAGAGGGACGTAATTATCCACGGAAAGGATCACTCCTGCCTCATGGGTCCGGCGGCTCAGCTCCCGGAGGAACTGCAGATACGCTGGGGCCTGCTCCTCTGTGATGGTCTCAAAATCGATATTCACCCCGTCCAGCCCGTACTCCAGGACAATCGCCATGATCTGGTCCTCAAGCCGGATCCTGCTGTCATGATTTTTCAGAATATCGCCGGTGGCGGCGTCGCCGCCCGCGTAATCCGGAATCATGGTCCAGAGCTTCATCCCCCGTTTCCGGGCATTGGCCGCGTAATCCGCGTCCGCCAGGGAATCCACGTCCCCTTTCGCGTTCTTCAGGGTAATCCACATGGGACAGAGTGTATTGATTCCTTCCGTATCCTCCAGCATATAGTCCAGGATATCATTATTCTCCTGCACGTCCGTATAATGCCAGACCATTTTAACGGTCTGACCGGCCTGAATTTTGTCAAAATCGGTCAGCGGATTGTTTTCATGAGGCAGATCGACGGGCTTGTTCAGGATCAGCTGTTTTTCTTCCATATAGCCAAAGAAGCCGTCTTCCGAAGCAAGAAGGCACCAGCCCTTTTCCTCTTCCGCAAGGAAATACAGGGTTTCTCCGGCGGCCACAGGCGTTGTGATGGGGTTGCGCCGGCCGGGGCCGTCCCGGAGCGCGGAGTTTTCGAGGGCTTCCGCCGTCACAATCCCTTTATACTCGGTACGGATCAGGACACGGGCCGGATCCGCATACACATGGACCTGCTCGTCGGAATACTTTGCGAACACTTCCGCGTCCAGATACGGAATCCCGTTTTTTACAATGAAAACTCCGTCGCTGTCCGAAGCCTTCCAGACCGTATTTTCATGCTGTGTGGTGAGATACAGCTGTCCTTCCGAAGAATCGTAATAAAACGGATTGCCCGGAAGCGAAGCTGCCAGATCATAAGGCACATAGACTTTCCCGTCTGCGGCAAAGCCTTTTTCTTCCGAAAGGGACTGATTCAGAAGGATCGCCGCTTCGTCCTTCGATTCCAGGCCGAAGCATTCCGAAGTGCTCAGATATTCATTGGAATAGGCGCTGCCGGAAAGAAAAAAGATCCCGGCCGCAACAGCCGCAGCTACCGCGATCAGGCCGATCAGAATGACAGCAGGGTTGACCTTCTTCTTCATACGTTTCCTCCGGTTTGCCGGTGAACGGCAAACAGCGCCGCTCTTGTCTGTGGTATTATATCACAGCCCTGCCCGAATTGCCATAAAGGAAAGAAGGGAGTTCAGCGCCGGAAGGCAATTAAGGAATGAAGGAAGCTCAGCGCCGGAAGGCAATTAGGGAAAGAAAGGAGTTCCGTGCCGGAAGGCAATT
>CADBNG010000098.1 GCA_902795985.1 uncultured Lachnospiraceae bacterium | reverse complement strand
TTCGGAATACCGCCGACACTGGGGATCTGGCTGTTGGAAATAAAGTCCACCGGATATCCCACACGGGTATTCTCCGTATATTTCGCATCGAAGAAATCAAATTCTCTGGTGTCCGGATCCATTACAACGTTTTCCACCAGGGATCCGAAACGGATGGCTCCGTAAATTTCCGGCTCGCCTTCAGGATCCAGATTGATGCATTTCGCGTAACATCCGCCTTCGAAGTTGAAAATGCCGCGCTCGGACCAGCCATGCTCGTCATCGCCGATCAGCTTCCGTGCCGGATCCGCCGAAAGGGTGGTTTTTCCGGTGCCGGAAAGGCCGAAGAAAACAGCGGTCTCTCCCGTTTCGGGATCCATATTGGCGGAGCAGTGCATGGGCAGCACATCCGCTTTCGGCATGATGTAGTTCATGACCGAGAAAACGCTCTTTTTGATCTCGCCTGCATACTGGGATCCGGCAATAAGGACCATTTTCTGCTCATAGTCCACCAGGATGGCCGCTTCCGAATGCACGTTGTCAATCTCCGGAATGCATTTGAAACCCGGAGCCGCGATGATGGTGAAATCCGGCTCGCCGAAATCGGCCAGTTCTTCCTCCGTCGGACGGATCAGGAGCTGATGGATGAACAGGTTCTGGCTGGCCAGTTCATTGATAATGCGGAATTTTGTGGTGCAGACCGGATCCGCGCCGGCAAAGCCGTCAAAGATAAATACCTCTTTGTTCTGCAGATAGGCAGTCATTTTCGCACGCAGAGCATTAAAAGTCTCCTGCGCAATCGGCCGGTTCACCTTTCCCCAGGCAATGCTGTCATGAACCGCCGGGGTATCGACAATAAATTTATCGTCGGGTGAACGACCGGTGTATTTTCCGGTATTCACCACAAGCGCGCCGGTAGCGGACAGGGTGCCTTCCTCCCGGAAAAGCGCCGCTTCCACCAGCTCGGCGGGAGCCAGGTTCCGATAAACCTCAAGCGGATTGATGATGCCGATCTTCTCAAGTCCGTAAGTTTCCATGAATTTCCTCCTTTTAATGCTTTTAACAGGCCCCGAGAAAGGTTTCCTGTTTTTTTACTGTTCTGTCAGAAGGGGTATGCGGGATTGTCCGCGCATCAGTATCTGCGGTCCTCCTGTCCCTTCGATATATTCCCGGGTGATAATCACTTCGCCGATATTATCATCCTTCGGGATTTCATACATGATATCCAGCATGTACTCTTCCAGAATCGCCCGGAGCGCCCGGGCTCCCATGTCCTTCTTTATGGCTTTTGCGGCGATCGCCCTCAGGGCGCCTTCCTCAAAGGTCAGCTTGACTTCGTCCAGTTCCAGAAGCTTCTGATACTGGCTGATGATGGCGTTTCTCGGCTCCGCGAGAATCCGTACAAGCATCTCCTCATCCAGCCCGGAAAGGGCAAAAACGATCGGAAGCCTTCCGAGGAATTCCGGAACCATGCCGAATTTGCGCAGGTCTTCCGTCGTAACCTTTGAGAAAAGGTTTCTGTCCTCGTCGTATTTATCCTTCAGTTCGCTTCCGAACCCGATAGCGCTCTGCCCGGTAAGGCGTGCCTTGATGATTTTCTCCAGCTCCGGGAACGCTCCGCCGCAGATAAACAGGATGTTTTTGGTGTTGATGGTGGTCAGAGGAACCATGGCATTCTTGCTGGTGGCGCCGACCGGCACCTCCACCTCGGTTCCTTCCAGCAGCTTCAGAAGGCCCTGCTGAACCGCCTCTCCGCTGACATCCCGGTAGTTGACATCCTGCTTTTTGGCCAGCTTGTCAATCTCATCAATGAAAACAATTCCCTGCTGGGCCCTCTCCACATCATTGTCCGCGGCTGCCAGCAGCTTGCTCAGAACGCTTTCCACGTCATCGCCGATATATCCGGCCTCCGTCAGCGACGTGGCATCCGTGATGGCCAGCGGCACATCCAGGAGCTTCGCGATCGTCTGGACCAGATAGGTCTTTCCGGAACCGGTAGGGCCGATCATCAGCATATTGGATTTGCGGATTTCCACCCCGCTGCCGTCGGCCAGAAGGTTGTCCCCGGCCAGAATCCTCTTATAGTGGTTGTAGACCGCGACCGAAATGACCTTTTTGGCGTGGTCCTGACCGATGACATATTCATCCAGCTTCGCCTTCAGCATATGCGGGGCCGGTACGCTGGACCATTCCAGCTTCGGGGCTTCTTTCTTTTCTTCCTTCTTTGCCGTTTCCGGTGCCGGCGGGCGGGAACGCCCCAGCAGATCGCCGAAATTGAGATTCGGCGGAATGTGCTTCATCACCTCCGACATATCGAACGGCATATTATTCATCTGGTCGAAGCTTCGCTGCATGCAGTCATGACAGACGTACATATTGTCGCCGAAACGCATCAGCGGTCCGGCCTTGCTTTCCGTACGGCGGCACATGCTGCAGAAATTCTCCGCGCCTTTCTTTCCGGAATCGTTCGTTCCGTCGGAACTTCCGCCTGTGAATTCCCAATCGTCCGACATATCCGTATCCTTTCTGTCAGCGCTTCCGTTTACGGACGACGCCTTACAATGCTTTCGTTATAAATCTCTTCCATCCGGGAATCCAGTTCAAAACAGCTCCGCGCGCATTCCAGCAGCTGGCTGCGGATGGCCGCATCATCGGACAGTTCCTTTTTATAGGTGATTTTATGCTCCAGGCTGGCCCACCAGTCCATTGCCATGGTGCGGAACTGCACCTCAACGGTCATGATCTTTTTGTGATCGTGCAGGAAAATGGGCACCGCAAGAATCTGGTGCAGGCTCCGGTAGCCGTTGGCTTTCGGATTTTTGATATAATCCTTCGTATCCACCGGAATCAGATCATCCTGACGCAGCAGCGCGTCCGAAAGAATATAAATATCCGACGGAAAGGAACAGATTACGCGGACCCCTGCCACATCGTCCAGGTTTCGTTCAATACTGTCAATGGTCAGGTCATAACCGCGGCGCTCCATCTTTTCGGTAATGCTTTCCGGGGTCTTGAGCCGGGTTTTTATGGTTTCAATCGGGTTGCGGTCATGATGGAAGGAGTACTCTTCGTTCAGAACCTTGAATTTGGTCTCCACCTCCATCATGGCGCAGCGGTAATAAGCCATCAGTTCCTGAAAAGGATCCCGGAATTCTTTCATCCAGGGAGAAAGCCGCAGGATCTCTTTTCGGTTCGATACATCTGAATAGGACAATTGGATTCACTCCTGTTCAAATCTTTTTCGTATTTCAGGACAGCATGGATTCCACAATTCCCGGAACGGCCGCCAGGCAGTCCGGAATTTTCGAAACGTCCTTTCCGCCGGCCGATGCGGAATTCGGTTTTCCGCCGCCGCCTCCTCCGGTAATGGCCGCTGCCTGCTTCACAATATTACCGGCATGGGCGCCCTTCGCGACCGCGCCGGGGGTGGCCGCCGCGCAGAGATTGACTTTACCGTCTTTCGCGGAAGCAAGGACCACCACGCATTCGCCCAGCTTATCCCGGAAGGTATCCCCCATCTGACGGAGGGAATTCATATCCAAATCCTTCAGTTCCGCCGCCAGCAGACGTATTCCCTTAATTTCCACCGCCTGATCCAGCACGCCTTCGCTCTGGGCTCCGGCAATTTTGGATTTCAGCGCCTCGTTTTCACTCTTTAAGGCTTTGATCTCCGCAAGAAGGTGTTCCACTCTTTCCGGTACGGCTTCCGGAGCTGTCTTGAGTTCCGCCGCGGTCTGATGCAGGATCGCGTCTCCCTTCGAGAGGAACTCAATCACGCCGCGTCCCGTAACCGCTTCAATCCGGCGGATACCGGCGGCAATTCCGCTTTCCGAAAGAATCCGGAAGAAGAAAATGTCCTTCGTGTTCTTCACGTGCGTTCCGCCGCAGAGTTCAATGGAGCGTTCGCCCATATCCACCACGCGGACCGTCTCGCCGTATTTTTCGCCGAACAGCGCCATGGCCCCCATTTTCTTCGCTTCGTCGATGGAGGTTTCCACCGTATTGACCGGCAGGGCCTGCGCGATCATTTCATTGACGATCCGTTCCGTCTCCGCCAGTTCCTCCTTTGTCATGGCCTGGAAATGGGAAAAGTCGAAACGAAGCCGTTCCGGCTCCACCAGGGAACCTTTCTGTTCCACGTGGGTCCCGAGAACCGTACGCAGGGCGCACTGCAGAAGATGGGTCGCAGAGTGATTGCAGCAGATGGCCTGTCTCTTCTCCGTATCAATGGCGAGGGTTACCTCATCTCCGACGGAAAGAATTCCGGACTCCATGACGCCGACGTGGGCGACACGTCCGCCGCGGAGCTTATTGGTCTCCGTCACCTTAAAGATGCCGTTCTTCGAGCAGATCCTGCCCGTATCCCCGATCTGTCCGCCCATGGTGGCATAGAAAGGCGTTTTTTCCACAACCACCGTTCCGGCCATCCCTTCGGTAAGGGCATCGGCCAGCTCCGTTTCCGTGGTCAAAACCGTAATGACGGAAGTATCCTCCGTCTGCCCGTATCCCACAAATTCGGTCGTAAGGGAAGGATCGATCAGATCATATACATCCCCTTCTCCGCCGCTGTACTTATGAGAGAAAGCGGAATTCTCGCGTCCGCGGTCTTTCTGCTCCTGCATGGCTTTTTCAAAGCCCGGTTCGTCCACGCTGCAGCCCTTTTCCTCCAGGATTTCCTTCGTCAGATCCAGCGGGAATCCATAGGTATCATACAGTTTGAAAGCATCCGCGCCGTCCAGCACTTTTTTGCCTTCCGCTTCCAGCTTCTCTTCCATCTGGGAAAGAATGGAAAGGCCCTGGTCGATGGTCTTGTTGAACTGTTTTTCCTCGTTGTCCAGAACTTTAAAGATGAAATCCTTTTTCTCTTCCAGTTCGGGATATCCGGCCTTGCTCCCCTCAATCACCGTTCCTGACAGTTCCGCCATGAAACGTTCCCCGCGGCCGAGAAGACGGCCGTGGCGCGCAGCCCGGCGGATAATCCGCCGAAGGACATAACCCCGTCCTTCATTGGAGGGCATAATGCCGTCGGAAATCATGAACGTGGCGGAACGGATATGATCCGTAATCAGCCGGACCGAAACGTCGGTCTCGTGTTCCTTCTGATACTCGCAGCCGCAAAGCTCACAGACCTTGTTCCGCAAAGATTCCAGCGTGTCCACGTCAAAGATCGAATCCACTTCCTGTACGACAACCGCCAGACGCTCCAGACCCATGCCCGTGTCGATATTCTTCGTGGCCAGCTCGGTATAGTTTCCGTTCCCGTCATTATCAAACTGGGTGAAAACATTGTTCCAGATTTCCATATAGCGGTCGCAGTCGCAGCCTACAGTACAGCCGGGCTTCCCGCAGCCATACTGCTCGCCTCTGTCGTAATAGATTTCCGAACAGGGGCCGCAGGGGCCGCTCCCGTGCTCCCAGAAGTTGTCCTCTTTTCCGAAACGGAAAATCCTTTCCGGCGGAATATGGATTTCGTCCCTCCAGATGTTGAAGGCTTCGTCGTCATCCTGATATACGGACGGGTATAAACGGTCCGGGTCCAGTCCCACAACTTCCGTCAGGAATTCCCAGGACCAGGCAATCGCTTCGTGCTTGAAATAATCCCCGAAGGAAAAGTTGCCCAGCATCTCGAAAAATGTACCGTGCCGCGCCGTTTTGCCCACGTTCTCGATATCGCCCGTCCGAATGCATTTCTGACAGGTTGCGACCCGCCTTCTCGGGGGGATTTCCGCGCCGGTAAAGTAGGGCTTCAGCGGCGTCATGCCCGCGTTGATCAGCAGCAGGCTCTTGTCGTTCTGCGGAACGAGGGAAAAGCTCTTCATAACCAGATGTCCTTTGCTTTCAAAGAAATCCAGGAACATCTGCCGTAATTCATTCACACCATATTTTTTCATTTTCGGATCCTCGGCCGGTTTATTCCAGCACCACTTTCATAAATTTCTTTTTTCCGCGCCGCAGCATAATGCCGTCCCCTTTTAAATCCTCCGCAGGGACCGACGCATAAATATCCGTGATTTTTTCTTCATTGACGGAAACCCCGCCCTGTTCGATGGCTCTGCGTCCTTCGGAACGGGAAGATACCAGGCCGGATTTCACAAGAAGGGTAATTACGTCGAATCCGTTTTCGCCCGCGTCCGCTTCCGAAACCGTTGCGGTGGGGATATTCGCCGCGTCTCCGCCTCCGGTGAAGAGCGCCTTCGCCGCGGATTCCGCCTTTTTGGCTTCCTCCTCGCCGTGTACGAGACCGGTCAGTTCCCGCGCAAGGATTTCCTTTGCGGTATTCAGACGGCTGCCTTCCCACTGATCCATCTCGTCGATCTGCTCTATCGGAAGGAACGTAAGCATTCTCAGGCATTTCAGCACATCCTTGTCGTCCACGTTCCGCCAGTACTGGTAAAAATCATACGGGGAGGTCTTGTCCGGATCCAGCCAGACGGCGCCCGACTGGGTCTTGCCCATTTTCTTTCCCTCGGAAGTCAGAAGGAGGGTGATCGTCATCGCGTAAGCGTCCTTCCCCAGTTTCCTCCGGATCAGCTCCGTGCCTCCGAGCATGTTGCTCCACTGATCATCGCCGCCGAACTGCATCTGGCATCCGTACCGCTTGTACAGTTCCAGGAAATCGTAGCTCTGCATCAGCATGTAATTGAATTCCAGGAAGCTCAGTCCCTTCTCCATCCGCTGCTTGTAGCATTCCGCGCGGAGCATGTTGTTCACGGAGAAATGAGGGCCGATATCCCGGATGAACTCGACGTAATTCAGGTTCATCAGCCAGTCGGCATTATTGACCATAATGGCTTTGTCTTCGCCGAACTCGATAAAACGGGACATCTGCTCCTTAAAGCGGTCGCAGTTATACTGGATCGTCTCCGGAGTCATCATGGTCCGCATATCGCTGCGTCCCGAAGGATCACCAACCATTCCGGTTCCGCCGCCCACAAGGGCGATAGGCCGGTTTCCGGCCATCTGAAGCCGCTTCATCAGGCAAAGGGCCATAAAATGCCCCACGTGAAGGCTGTCGGCCGTAGGATCAAAGCCGATATAAAAGACCGCGTTGCCGCTGTTGACCAGATTCCGGATCTCTTCCTCATCGGTAACCTGGGCTATCAGGCCCCGGGCTGTCAGTTCATCGTAAATTTTCATAACCGTATTTCGCTGCATCCTTCGCTGCAATGCGGACGGCAGCTGTCCTCTCTTTTATTGATTTGAATCAGGCTGACATCTGTTCCCAAAGGGCGCAGGCGGCAGGCCGCATCAATAGTTAATCTTATCAATCCCGGCATCGCTTGTCAATCTTCCGTACCGTTCCGTCAGTGCATGGATTTCCTCTGCGAGCCGGCTTGTCAGAAGCCCTTCCGGCAGGCGCCAGGTCCAGTTTCCCAGCGCAGTGCCCGGTGTATTGATCCTCGCTTCGGCTCCCAGGCCGAGCCAGTCCTGAACCGGAGCCACAAACAGTTCGCAGACGGATGCCATCCCTGCCCGGAGCATGGCGCCTTGCAGCTCTTCTTCGTTCTTTACGCCGAAGTACTGCCGTGCCCGCCCGGCTTCTGTTTTATTGTCCGCAATCCATTCGGCCAGTGTAGGATTGTCATGCGTTCCGGTATAGCAGACTCCGTGCCGGTCATAATTGTGCGGCAAATGGGGATTCATGGGATCTCCGTCAAAGGCAAACTGAAGAACCCGCATTCCCGGAAGCCCGGATTTTTCCAGCAGGACCGGTACGTCCGGGGTCATTTCCCCGAGGTCTTCCGCGATAAAGTCCGTATCGGAATACCATTGGGTCAGTCTGCCGACAAGCTCCATTCCCGGCCCTTTATTCCAGGAACCGTTTTTCGCGGTCTTCTCCTTCGCCGGGACCGACCAGTAAGAAGAAAAGCCCCGGAAATGGTCAATACGGATGACGTCGTAGAGTCTTGCCGCCTGACCGATCCTCTGGATCCACCAGGCAAACCCGTCTTCCTTCATCTTATCGTAGTCATACAGTGGATTGCCCCAGAGCTGTCCGTCTTCGGAAAAATAGTCCGGCGGAACTCCGCTGACCACTTCCGGCCGGAAATTCTCCCCGACCCGGAACAGTTTCGGGTTGCTCCGGACATCCGCGCTGTCTGCGGAAACATAAATCGGCACGTCCCCGATAATCCGGATGCCCAGACTGTTTACATAGTCTTTCCAACGGTTCCACTGCCGGAAAAATTCATACTGGATATAGACATGGAGATCATAATCCTCCTGCATGGAGGCATCAAATTCCGTAACCGTCCATTCCTGCAGCGCGCGCATTCCGTTCGCTTTTTTAATGGCCATAAAGCGGGCATACGGATCCAGCCACTCTTCTTTTTCCAGAAAATCACGGATGGCTTTTCCTTCGGAAGCATAGGCCCTTTTGGCGGCGGCGCCAAGCATCCGGAAACGGGTTTCATAAAGAAAAGCGTAATCAATCCGTCCTCCGGCAGGCGGAACCGGGATCTCTTCCCGCCATAAAAGTCCCCTTTCCACCAGCTGGTCCGGATCGATAAAATAGGGGTTCCCGGCAAAAGTGGAAAAGCACTGGTACGGGGAATCCCCGTAGGATGTCGGTCCCGCCGGAAGGATCTGCCAGCAGGACACCCCGGCTTCCTTCAGAAAATCCGCAAACGCCCTGGCCTTCCTGCCCAGGGTTCCGATACCGGAACCTCCGGGAAGCGCGCTGATCGGCATCAGTATTCCTGTTGATCGTTTCATAACAGTCTCCGGTTCTTCTCGTGACATAATTTATTATTACGGTAAAATGCACAAAATGGCGTATTTACAGGGTTTTTGTGAAGATGTTCACATTTTTCCACATTTTCCGCCGGGTTTTCAACAATCAGAAAGCCCGATAAATGGCTGATTTCCGGTTTTTTCCACATTTTCCACATTTTGGTGTGGATTCCGAACGATTAACATAATGTAAATACCCAAAAAACCATTGTGCAACATGCTGAAAATCAAAGGTCGCAGGTTCCAACTGTCCTTGGGAAAGGAAGCACGTCGCGGATGTTGGAAACGCCGGTAAGATACATCACGCAGCGCTCAAATCCGAGTCCGAATCCGGCATGCCGGGTAGTCCCGTACCGGCGGAGGTCCAGATAGAAACCGTAATCTTCTTCCTTCAGTCCGCACTCCCGCATCCGGGTCCGGAGTTTTTCCAGATCGCCTTCCCTCTCACTGCCGCCGATAATCTCGCCGATTCCCGGAACCAGGCAGTCCATTGCGGCCACCGTCTTTCCGTCCGGATTCTGCTTCATGTAAAAAGCCTTGATCTCTTTGGGATAATCGGTAACAAATACCGGGCGTTTGAAAATCTGTTCCGTGAGATACCGTTCATGCTCGGTCTGAAGATCGCAGCCCCAGTACACTTTATATTCAAACTTATCATTATGTTTTTCCAGAAGCTCAATGGCCTCCGTATAGGTCACCCGACCGAAATCGGATCCCGCAACATGCTTCAGCCGTTCCAGCAGTCCCTTGTCCACAAAGGAATTCAGGAAGTTCAGCTCTTCGGGAGCCATTTCCAGAACACCGTTGATCACGTATTTCAGCATGGCCTCCGCGATCTCCATATCGTCCTGCAGATCGGCGAACGCAATCTCCGGCTCAATCATCCAGAATTCCGCGGCGTGCCTCGTCGTGTTGGAATTCTCCGCGCGGAACGTCGGTCCGAACGTATAAATCTTCCGGAAGGCCTGCGCGAACGTTTCGCCGTTCAGCTGGCCGCTGACCGTAAGGTTTACGTGCTTTTTGAAGAAATCCTCTTCGTAATTGACCTTTCCTTCTTCGTCAAGGGGAAGGCTGTCCATGTCCAGCGTCGTTACATGGAACATCTCGCCGGCGCCTTCCGCATCGCTTCCGGTAATAATGGGCGTATGAACATAAACGTAATCATTCTCCTGGAAATAGCGGTGGATCAGGTAAGCAGCCAGGGAACGGATCCGGAATACTGCCTGGAAAGTATTGGTTCTCGGACGCAGATGGGTTATGGTCCGGAGATACTCCAGGCTGTGGCGTTTTTTCTGAAGGGGATAATCCGGCGCGGAAACGCCTTCCACCTGCACTTCCTTCGCCTGGATCTCGAAAGGCTGCTTCTGCTGGGGGGTGGGAATCAGTGTTCCGCGGACAATCACCGCAGCTCCCACGTTCAGCGAAGAGATCTCTTCGAAATTGGCCAGTTCATTGCTGTATACGACCTGAAGCGTTTCAAAGTACGTTCCGTCATGAAGAACCAGAAAGCCGAAGGTCTTTGAATCCCGGATGGTCCGGACCCAGCCTCCCACGCTGATCTCACGGTTCAGATATTTTTCCCTCTCTTTAAATATTTCCCTGACGGTTTCCAGTTTTTCCATTTCCGGTTTCTCCTTTCCCTCAGATATGATAACTGATAAAGATATTTCCGTATTTGCTGCAGTTTTCCTGTGCTTCTTCGAACGCGACGGCTTTCGGCTGTTTTTCCTTCCGGTCATAGATCCAGATATTCTCGTAGGTGTCATATCCGAGGATCAGCACGTTTTCCGTATCCGACCATTTCGCGCAGACGGGATATCCGCTGCTGATCTGGTATTTCAGGCTCGCAAGGGAACATCCGCTTAAATTCCAGACACTGTACCGTTCGCCGACCGCTTTCTGCAGAGCGCTTTCCTCGATCGGTGCCGACAGAACCCCCGCCGGCAGCTGTTCCGGCTCCAGAATCATGGTCTCCTGATAATTGCCTCTTTCCCATACATATTGCTGGGCCCGGTTCAGCACGACGCCGACCTCTGCATCAGCGATCTCAACAGCCTGATTGAGCCGTTCGTAAATGCCGTACAGCCCGCCTTTCGCATAGACGCTGTAGTATTCTCCGTCGGCTTCCCTGCGCATCAGTTCCGCCTGCGGCGCTTCATCCCCGCTGGAATAACGGCAATGCAGCGTCAGAAGGCCGTTGGTTATTTCGTTCGCCGTGAACACAATCGACACTTCGGTTCCCCTGCGGTCGCTGACGGAAAGCCGGATCGAAACATTTTCTTCCTGTTCGATCTCATAATAAACGATATGCTGCTCCGAAACCGGACGGCGTTCCCCGTCCTCATAGGTAAAGCAGGACAGGTTCAGCATCGAATCTTCTCTTGTTACGGAGGAAATCCAGGTTCCGTTCTCATGGAAATCCTTCTCGATCCCGCCCTCGGCATTCATCAGGCAGAGACGGTACATCGGTTCCGACCGGGTCCCCGTCTCGTCCGTGTAGGCGTCGCTTTCCCGGTATAATCCGTAAACCAGATCCTCTCCCATAAATCCGAGGCTGACGATCTGTTCATTTTCCGGCGCGGTAATCTGAAGCGTATTTCCCGTATTCAGATCCAGTTCGTTGACGTAAGTGTTCCTGCCGTTTTCCTGTACGGTCCACGCCACAAGAGTCTGGGAATCGGAAACGGCAAACGTATCCCATTCCAGTTCCTCCTGAATGAAGAAGGAGGACAGATCCGACAGCTGGATGCTGCTGATGGAATCGCCGTAGCAGGCAAAGAACTGCTCATTCTCATTTAAATACGCCAGCCTGGAAATACTGCGTTCCAGCATCTGAATTCCCTGGTCCGAAGGAATGTAAAGGACTTCCCGCGCCTTGTTTTCGGCCTGGTCATAACGGTAGATCACCAGCCCGTTGCTTCCTTCATGCGTCCCGGAATTCATATGGCCGTATACGATAAAGACAACGTCCCCGTCTTCGGAAAGGGAAGAAACCCGTATCCTGTATTCCTGGTTCTCGCTGCGGGGATCGGTATGCTCATCCCCACGGAATGTGAACAGACGGCTGGCCTTTCCGGCGGTCCGGTTGTATTCCCATAATTCGCCCGCAAGGGTAAAGACAACAATATCCCCCTGTTCATTCACCTTGTAGGTCAGATCCTTTCCGGTGATACCAAGGTTAATCCCGGTTTCGTTCAAAACCGGAAGCATCGGATCGAAGCACTGATCCGTTATCCGCTCATAGTCCAGCAGGACGACGAAGTCCTGCGCCTTTCTCATCCGGTAATACTCCGAAACCGTATAGTATTCTGTATTTCCGTCTTCATTAACGGCACTGACGATATAGTCCTGTCCAATGCTTACGGTCGTTTCATTGACTTCCAGGATTTTCGGCACAGCACGGGTAACCAGGGCCGGATGCAATCCTCCCCAGGTAAGCTGGTCTTCATCAGAATGAATATTGACGAAATGCAGGCTGCTGTTGGATTCACTGGTCACCGGTTCAAGCTGGCTGCGCATGTCATCCGTGATATTGTCCTGCAGACAGTTCCGGTAGAACGCGTCGGCATAATCCAGATACCAGCGCAGGTTCTGGCCGTTTCTCTGAACAACCCGGGTATAATAATAGCAGAGATCGCCGTTTTCCAGCGTCACCTCAAACCGCAGCGAATACTCCTGCCCCATGGTAATCGGGTTCTCCAGACGGAAATCCGCGTTCAGGGCACTGCCCGAAGGCAGCAGGGATTTAATCTGCCCGTTTTCGATGACCGTTCCGTCAAATGAAGATACGCAGTAGGAAACGGTTTTGACGGCGCTCTCATAAGGCGTAATCGACAGACTCAGGCTGCGGTCAAAGGGAAGCAGCGTCACAGTATCCCTCAGCGAACGCTCGTCCATCCGGTCCACGTATCCGAACATCCGGTTAATTTCCGCGCCGTCATAACGGATGGACAGGACCGGCAGAGACGGTTCGTCCACGGGTTTCGTGCTCTGGAAATCATCCCGGTTCAGAATGACCGAGAACGCGTACGCCGAGCCGAGAAAAACGACTGCAAGTACTGCAATTTTTATCAGGATCCTTTTCATCGGTGTCTCCCTTTCGGGAATCCTTCTCTCATACTTCAAAAGTTGATATTAGCATAGGAATACTGTGAATAGCAAGGATTATTGTATCATGAGCAGGAATCGTTACTGCAAAGTACTGAATGCGAATTATCTGCTATGAAATCAACTTATCATTTTTCTCCTCTCTCATCAGACATACCCCGTCCGCTTCTTCGAACGGGACAGGAGCTTTCCTTTCTTCCGTCGGATAGCCGGCCTTGCATCCTTTTACCAATTCTGCCTCTTTCTTTTCAGTTGCCGCAACCAGATCAAAGGGCCTGTACGTTCCCGGCGGCATCAGCCAAAGGAGCGTGAAGACCGCACGAGTACGTCCCTAGTCGCTCTGGCTGAGGGACGAAGACATAGAGCGACTTGCCATACAGCTGAACAGCCAGTGCCAGTACGAGTGAAGGGCTGAGCGGGACGACGCCTGACGCCGGGAACGCACGGGTCCTTTGATCGTCCAGTTTGCCAATAATAGTTTACTCTAAGCAGGAATCCAGTCAGTAAAACCCCGTTTCCTATTAATTCTTGCATTTTCAAATATGCCGTATTATAATTACCCCCAGCTAAAATAATGTATCTGAGGAGGTATATGTATCATGGCACGTGCTATCAGCAATGACTGTGTATCC
>CADBNG010000097.1 GCA_902795985.1 uncultured Lachnospiraceae bacterium | reverse complement strand
TTTAAGATAAAACGCCGGGCAGGCCCGATCTCTTCCCCGCAGTCCAGGTAAACGGCGCCGATCAGCGCCTCCATGACGTCGGCGAGGATCGTGTCCTTCAGCTGGCCGCCGCTTTGTTTTTCTCCGTGCCCGAGGCGGATAAACCGTCCGATCCCCAGTTTCTTCGCACACGAAGACAGCGCCGGCTCACAGACCAGCGATGCGCGCAGCGTCGTCATTTCCCCTTCCGGCAATCCGGGAAAACGGGTATACAGGCAGGCACTGGACACAAGTTCCAGAACCGAGTCCCCGAGAAATTCCAGCCGTTCGTAATCGGCTTCCCCGGGATGTTCGTTGCGGTAGGAACGATGCGTCAGCGCCTGTATCAGAAGCGTCTTATTCAGAAAAGAATATCCGATGAGTTCTTCTGTCTGACAGACCCGGTCCATCAGGCATCACCCCTGGCACCTTTGATCAGTTCCAATGCTTCTCCGACAGTGGCGATCTTCTCAGCGGTCTCGTCATCTACCGTCAGCCCGAATTCTTCTTCGATTCCCATGCGGATCATGTGCAGATCGATGGAATCGGCGCACAGATCGTCTGTAAAAGTAGTCTCCGGCGTGATCTCTTCCGGATCGACATTCGTAACGTCAGCAATGATAGCTCTCAGTTTTTCAAATTCTTCACCCATTATTTTTTCTCCGGCTCTATATTTTCTTTGAACAGTTCGGTTATCTTCTGTTCGTGGAAGCTGATACACTGTGCCAATGCAGTCGAGATCTCGCGCCTGGACGCGTTTCCGTGTACTTTGACCACCAGTCCTTTCAGTCCGAGCATCGGCGCGCCGCCGTATGCTTTGCTGTCAAACGTCTTCAGAAGCTCTCTCAGCGAAGGCTTGATCAGCAGGCCGCCGATCTTTCCGGCCGCGGACTTCATCAAGGTCGATTTTATCTCTTTCAGCAGGACAGTGGCAACACCTTCATACATTTTCAGGATCGCGTTCCCGACGAATGCGTCGCATACGATAACGTCCGCTCCCCCGTCCGGAACGTCCCTGGCTTCGATATTGCCCGTAAAATTGATCGTCTCGCAGGATCTTAAAAGCGGATAGGCCTCTTTGACCAGGGCATTGCCTTTTTCTTCTTCCGTACCGACGTTATACAGCGCCACGCGCGGATTCCGGATCCCCAGCATTTTTTCCATATAGATGGAACCCATCTGGGCATACTGGAGAAGCTGGATCGGGCGCGCGTCGACGTTCGCGCCGGAATCCAGAAGCAGGGCAGGTCCCTTGCTCGTCGGCATCACCGCCGCAAGCGGCGGGCGCCTGATCCCCGTGATCCGCCCGACGATCAGCTGGCCCCCGGCCAGGATCCCGCCCGTCGAACCCGCGCTCACAAACGCGTCGCACTCCCCGTGCCTCACCAGTTGGAGGCCTTTGACGATCGAGGAATCCTTTTTATGAGTGACGGCGTGTACCGGCGGTTCCGCCATATCGATGATCTCCGACGCAGGTTCGATGGAAAGCCTGGGCAGAAGGCTGTCCGGGCTCTCCTGATCAGCAGCCGGCATCCCGGGACTTCCTGCGCCGTCTTCATCCGCGCTTCTTACGCGTACGCCTGTGACAGCCTCGTCTTCAAGCACCGGCCGGATCGCTTCTTCCAGGCCGACCAGGACGACCTCAAGACACGGATTCGCCTTCAGCGCATCCAGCGCGCCGCGGACGATCTCTCCGGGAGCCAGGTCGCCGCCCATGGCGTCCAGCGCCACCCGGACGCGGTTCTTTGCCGCTGCTTTCTGAGACGTTTTCATCTGCTCTTCATTCCGTACAGCCATTCCTTCGCGCGGGCTCAAGCCCGCCCTCCTTTTTCTGAACACAGGTCATCCTGTTCACATTTCCGCCCGTTCTGTTCCTGTTTTATTTTATGCCGCTGGTCCTTCAGTTTCCATGCCTGATCAGACCGGCAGCTCTTTCCGACGCATGTCCGTCGTCCATACAGCCGTTTTCTTCCAGAAAATGCCCGACAGACTTCCGATAGGTCTCCTCATCAAATTCCGAAACCGCTTTCTCAAGCTGCCCGGGATCCCGG
>CADBNG010000096.1 GCA_902795985.1 uncultured Lachnospiraceae bacterium | reverse complement strand
CGCCGCCGCCGACAGGAAGCTCTCCTTCAGCATCGCGGTCAGACGTTCTTCGTAGTGATTCACATCAAAGCTTTCTGAACGGGTGTCCGGCATGTAATCAGCGGGAATTCCGACGCACTGGTTCTTCAGAACGGTTTCCCCGTTGTCCGCGGTGGAAGGAATACCGGAATCATATGCAGCTTTGGAATACGTAATGGAGATTTCGCCCTTATACCTGGTATAAACGGCTCTCAGGCCTTCATGATCCCTGCTTTTCCACCATGATTCGACACCGCGATGGATATATCCCTGATACTCGGTAATATGATCCGACAGCGGCACGCGGAAGTCAGTATCAAATTTATCCCAGTAAGACAGATAATCCCGGGTCTCGGTATCCCGTTTGATTTCTTCCTGGGTGGCCGCCATTTCGAACAGCTGTTCCCGGATCTTATCCAGCTTCAGATCCAGTTCGTGCAGCTGGCCTTCAATATTGAGGACTTCCGTAAGGATCTCCGCCAGGCTTGCCGCCGTCGGATCCTCGATCAGTCCCATCATCTGCAGAATGGCAACGCTGCCGCTCGCCAGGGCCGTAACCCCGCCAAACCGTTCAATAACAGTGGCCAGCTTGCTCAGGTCCGCGCCGGAGGAGGAAAATTTCTCCAGGGCCTCCCGGAACTTGTCCGCCGCTTCCGCCGCTTCCTTCGGATCCACTTCATTCACCGCGTCGTAGTCTTCCGGGTCGTCAAAATCGGGATATTCACCCGTCTCATCCGAAAGTGCCGGCAAAACTTTTATGTTTTCTTCATTTTCCTGCACAGGGACCTTCTCTTCATCAGACGCAGCCGCTTCCCCGGAAGGCTCCTGCTGCAGATCTTCTGTCACCGTCTCCTCCGGAACGTTCTCTTCGGTCTCCGGAATCTCCTCCCGAAGCGGGTCTTCCCCGTCCGGACCGGTTTGCTGCAGGTCTTCACCGTCCGAATCAGCCGGCCGGTTTTCTCCCGCATCCGCATCGGCGGGCTGCTGTCCCTGCGCATCCGCGCCGCCAGACTGCTGCTCTTCCGCATCCGCATCAATCTGTGATGTTCCGGATTCTTCATCCGGCTCTGCAGCCGGCTCATCCGTAATCACGGTTTCATCGGATTGCGGTAAGGATTCGGCCGGATCTGCGGCTTCCGGGGTCTGCGCTTCTCCGGCGGAAGGAACAGCCGTTTCTTCTTCATACTTCAAATCCGTCAGCCCGGCATTTGTATCCGTCCCGGCGGATGCGGGAATATACAGAATCCCTGCTGTCAGAACAAGCGCCAATATAAAACAGAAAACCTTACGAAGATGCATAACGCCCTCCCTGAGCCTGTTGAAAATCCCACCCGACTGCCGCAAAGAGCAGCTGGAGAACGGGTATTATGAAGCGTTTTTCAGATTCTTTTCCTTATATAAACTACAGGAAACCGGACCTTTCGTCAATCGAATATTACCGGCACTGCGGCAATAAGGCACAGCTCTGAATGCCCGGTCCGGCTGCGCAAAATCATTCGGATCATTTCATCGAATGGCCAGTGACAGGATCCGTAATACCGGTACACCGGGTGCCATACCTGGTGAATGCATAAAGAATAATGTTTCCGCCTTCTTTCATTTAAAACACGGCCCATATGACTGAAAGAGCATGAATCGATATAATTATTGTATGACCTATTATTGATTCTTTATGATATGCTGATTTCATCAGAGATTACAGGATGCCCTGCTGCGGGCAAAAAGCCGCCCGGGAACTGCGCGGTTCCGGACAGAACCATCGAATCCGTCCCGGTTATCATATGCTGAGGGATTAAAATGGGAGTATTTTTTATTATTCTGGCTTCTCTCCTGTTCGGAAGCATTCCTTCCGTACAGCAGTTTCTGCTGACTGAAGAAGTGGCTCCGGATACCGTCGCGTTCGGGACCATGGCAGTCGGGGGTATCCTTGCGGGGCTTGGCGCAATTACGAGAAAAGAGTCTTTCCGGTTAACAAAAAAGCAGGTGTTTGCGATTCTTCTGACCGGAATTATCGGCCGGGGTATGACGGAGATCTTCCTTGTCACCGCCTACAGTATGATTCCTGCCGGCATTGCAACGATGGTGCATTTTTTCTTTCCGACTCTCGTAAGCCTGGCTCTGGTCTTCTTCTTTCATGAAAAATGGACCTGGCAGACGGGAGTGGCGATTTTCCTTTCTCTGGCCGGACTTTTAGGCATTGCCGGGAATGCTTCCGGCGCCCGTCTTACCGGTGTTCTTTTCGCCGCCCTGAGCAGCTTCGCTTTCGGGTTTTACTATCTTATGACCGAACATTCAGAGCTTGCTGCGATTCCGCCTGTGGTGATGCTGTTCTACACCGGTCTCATCGGCACCGGATCCACGGCGGTCCTGATCACCGCGCGGGGGGAATGGCTGTCGTTTCCCGCGCCGAAAGGAATACCCATCCTGCTGATCTGCGGACTGATGGGCTTTCTCGGCTTTTTCTTTCTGAACAAGGGAATTTCCACGATCGGAGCCGGTGTCGCAGCCTTTATCAACATGCTGGAGCCGATCACCAGCGTCGTGATGACAATCCTGATATTCCACAGCCGGTTTTCCGTACAGACCATCATCGGATGCATCCTGATCGTAGGCGCGATGTTTGTCCGAGCGGCGAAGCCGGCAAACCGTTCCGTCGGCGAACCGTGACGGAGCCGCTTCCGGCTCCCCGACAGGCTCCGGACCGCAAGGGACGGAGCAGGGGGCGAAGGGGACTGTCCCCTTCGGCTCCGGATTGCAAGGGACGGAACAGGGGGGCGAAGGGGACTGTCCCCTTCGCCTCATTCCGTCTTATAATACGATCCGGTTCCCACAGCCAGAAGGCGTTCCTTCATTCCTTCCGGATAAATCGCCCCTTCCGCATACGTTACATTTCTGCCCTGTTTGATGATCTTTGCGCGGATCCAGATGGGTTTGCCAATCATGACCGGACGGAGATAGTTGACGTCCAGATGGAGCGTCGGCATCAGCCTTTCGCCGACACTGTAATGGCACAGCATTCCCATTGCGTAATCCAGATAAGATGCGATAATTCCGCCGTGCATAAGCCCTTCCGGATTGGCCATCCAGGGTTTGGGATTGGTCTTAAGCCAGACTTCCTTTTCCTCAAAGCTGCAGAAAGCGAACTCCGCCTCCAGCAGTTCGTTCAGCTGCTGTCCGCCGTCCCTTTTCAGGTCTTCAAAATATTTCCGGAAGGCGTGTTCCATTCCGGCCTGATCCCTGGTGTCTTCCTTGCTCATATGAATATCCATGGTTCTTGTCATTTCTTTTTCCTTCCGCTAATGCATGTTCTTTCCCATGCTTTCCATTTTCATGCCTGTCTTCTCTTTCCGGTCGAATTCCGCTGCTGTAACGATATCACCGGTAATATTGATCAGATTCAAAAGACTGCCGAATGCCACCTCACAGAAAATCGCCAGCGGGATCAGTTCCAGCGCGTTCATATAAGTCAGAATTATCAGGATCCCGATCAGGCAGGAACCCGGTTGATTCGGCGCGCCCAGAGACAGGAAAAGCACCAGCAGAGCGATCAGCGCTATATTGACCCAGCCTGCTGTTGTTTTGCTTGCCAGCATAAGGATCAGAGAAACATAAGTGATAATAAAGCAGTTCCCGTCAAGATTGATCTGGGCCAGCACCGGTATCGAAAGCGACAGCTTTTTTCGATCCATGTGGAAGGCCCTGGAACAATACCGGATATTATACGGGGCCGCGTCGAGCGCTGAGCCGATCAAATAGTTTTCCGCCAGCAGCGGTTTCAGTTTTTTACCGAACGGCAATGCCTTGATTCCGCTCTTTTTTAAACGGATCCAGTAAAAAACCGCCATAAGCAGCAGGCTCACCAGAACACCAGCCGTCAGTTCCGCCAAATACAAGGCAGCAGGGGCGCCGTCCGCAAGCAGCATATGCAGGATCGCCAGGAATACGAAAAACGGGAGCACCGCCATTATGATACTGAGTATCCTTGAAAGCAGCGCATAGCAGGTGTCAACGACCATTTTCAGTCTGTCAAAGTGTTTGCCCACAGAACACAGGGCAATAACAACGATCGACGCAACGATGATCAGCGGAAAAGGCGAAACCATCTGGAACGGCGCGAAAATATTATCAGGCACCAGCGATACGATAAAATCCGGGACCGTCATATCAACCCTCATGGTCGTATAAGCCGTAAAAGACACGGACTGTGATACGATTCCGGCTGTCAGCAGCGCAGCAGCTATCGCAAGCAGTATGGATATCACAGAAGTAACGATGATCGTCCTCCTGAGCATCCTGACATAGGAGCTGCGCTCCGAAATAATATATACATTCGTAAGATTTTTTAAAAGGGAAAAGAAGGTGACCGGAGCGCCGACCATCAGCATGGCGTTTCCGAACATCCTTTCCAGCGGGAGAACAAAACCGGAAAGCATCCTTTCTTCCACATTCCTGTTCCCGAGAAAATGCAGCAGTAAATACGCCAGTATCCCGCATATGACCGCCGCGCCGCAGGGCAGCATTGTATTTATATGACTGTTCAGGATCGTGATCCGGATCCTGTTCAATCCGAGCTGATAACTGTAATCAATCTTATCCGAGTACGCATGAAGGATCTTTGCTTCCGGTGAATCCGGATCCGTCTCATCCTTTCCGGGAGCATACATTCCGCCCTCGAAAGCGAACCGGATCGAAACCGATCCCAGCCGCTCATAGCCCCGGATCGTGACGGCCGCGTCCTCATTTTCCTTCCGGGAAAAGATTTCATGGAAAAGAGCCTCGAAAATCAGCATGGTTTCCGAAACGACCGACTCCGCGATACGCCTGCTTTTCAGCATCTCCAATACGTATTTCCGTGCTTTATCAAATTCCGATTTGTCTTTTATTTCAATCGATTCCATCCTGCTGCCCACCGTTTATCAAATCAGAAAAAGACATGGCGTTCTTTTTATTATTCTATATACGCGATGGAACTAATACAACAATCATTATGCGATAGTTCAT
>CADBNG010000095.1 GCA_902795985.1 uncultured Lachnospiraceae bacterium | reverse complement strand
CTGAAAAGGATCAGCATGTTCAGCCCCCAGCCGATGGCCGCTACAGCAACGGCCGCGGCGAGAATATACCCGGCGTTCCAATGATTCTTCCGTTCCCCGAAGCGGTAATCGTCCCGCCGGTAAACCCTGCGCTGCGTCAGAATCGTAATGCCGTAAAACCCGATGCTGACCACCAGGGACAGAACGGGAACCCGGCCGAGAATGTCTTCCGTGGGAAGCATTTTCAGAATGCCGGCGGCAATCATCAGAACCGCTGCCGTAACCAGCACCAGGCAGATCAGCAGAAAAGCCATCGGATAAAGCACGTCCCAGAGGACGGCCGCCGCTTTTTTAAAACGGTTCATACAGGAGCTTCCTTTCTGCTGCCGGCCTCACATTCTTTCCGGAGCGTCGAATCCGAGCATGTGGATTCCCTCCGTCAGGATCGTTTTCACCAGGTCCAGAAGGGCAATCCAGCCCCCGCGTTTTTCCTCATCGGGTTCGGACAGGATCTTCGTTTCATGATAAAAATGGTTGAACGCGTTCGCCAGCTCGTAAACGTAAGCGCAGATTTTGTGCGGCGCGGACTCGTTATAAGCGGTCTGAACAGCGGCCGAAAAACCGGCGCAGGCAAGCATCAGTTCTTTCTCGCTGGCATTGATCGGCTCCCGGATCCGGGTTTCTTCGGTTTTCCCTCCGGTTTCCTCGTATTTTTCCAGAATCGAGTGAATCCGCACAATCGTATAAAGAATATACGGGCCGGTATTGCCTTCAAAGGACGTAAACTTCTCCGGATCGAAAATGTAATCCTTGGAAGCCTGATTGGAAAGATCCGCGTACTTCAGGGCGGACAGAGCCACGATGCGAGCCGTCTCCTCCACGTCCTCGCTCTTGACCGAAGCGTTCCCGGCAATCTTTTCCACCATCTGATCCTCAATCTCGCGGATCAGGGTCTCCAGACGCATGACGCCGCCTTCCCGGGTCTTGAAGGGATGGCCGTCTTTTCCGTTCATCGTACCGAAGCCCAGGAATTCCAGTTCCGTTTCCGGCCGGACAATGCCGGTCTTCTTCGCGCAGCGGAAAACCTGTTCAAAATGCATGGCCTGCCGTTTGTCCACGACATAAAGGACCTTGTCCGGATCGTACAGCCGCGTTCTTTCCAGAAGGGTGGCCAGGTCCGTGGTCGCGTAGAGCGCGGCGCCGTCGGATTTGCGCACAATGCACGGAGGGATCTCCTTTGTGTCGGTCTCTTCCTTCACATCCACGATCAGAGCGCCCTGGTCTTCATAGGCAAAACCGTCCTTCACCATCTGATCGATCATGCCGGGGATCAGCGGCTGAACGTCCGATTCCCCCTTCCACAGCTCAAAATGCACATCCAGCTTGTCGTAATTGCGTTTCAGATCGGCCAGTGAAACATTCATGATATGCTGCCAGAGGGCGCGGTAGCCTCTCCGTCCGGCCTGAAGTTCCGAAGTGGCGGTCAGCGCCTTTTCCCGGAACGCCTCGTCTTCTTTGGAGCGGGCGCTCGCAGCCGGGTAAATCCGTTCCAGCTCGGAGATGGTGAACGGCGCTTCGGAAGGATATTCTCCCTCGAACCCGTCGTCGAAATAAGGCAGTTCCGGACGCTCTTCGCCCAGCTGGGCGATAATCAGTCCCATCTGCAGTCCCCAGTCTCCAAGATGAACATCCCCGATCATGTTGTGACCGGCAAATTTTCCGATCCGTTTGATGCTTTCCCCGATGATCGCGGCGCGCAGATGACCGATATGCAGCGGTTTGGCCACGTTCGGTCCGCCGTAATCCACGATGATGGTCTTCGGCTTTTCCGCCTTTTCAAAGCCCAGGGCTTCGTCTTCGCGCATCTGTTCCAGATGGCCGGCCAGGAAGCTTTCCGTAATATCAAAATTCAAAAAGCCCGGTCCGGCGACCTCGGCGTTCTTCACAATGCCGCTGCCGGACAGTGAAGCGCATACGTCCGCCGCGATATCCCGGGGGGCTTTCCCGTAAGTCTTTTTCGCCGCCATCGCCCCGTTGCACTGGAATTCGCAGAGATCCGGCCGGTTGGAGATGCTGACCCTTCCGTAAGACGCGTCATATCCTGCCGCCTCAAACGCCCTGCCCAGTTCCGCGCTGATCTGCTCCAGTAATGTTTTCATTTTTACCCTCTTTTCTGTTCTTACAGTCCGACCACCAGTTCGACCGGACAATGGTCCGAGCCGAAGATTTCCTGATGAATCGATGCCTGCAGGATTTTCTCTTTAATATTTTCGGAAACCAGGAAGTAGTCAATCCGCCATCCGGCATTCTTTTCCCTGGCATGGAACCGGTAGGACCACCAGGAATACTCTACAGCCTCCGGATGCAGATACCGGAATGTATCCACAAAACCGGCCGCCAGAAGATCGGAAAACTTCTGCCGTTCCTCATCGGTAAAGCCCGCGTTTCTCCGGTTGGTCTTCGGGTTCTTCAGGTCGATTTCCTCGTGGGCCACGTTCATGTCCCCGCAGACAATCACCGGCTTTTTCCTTGACAGCCCGCAAAGGTATTCCCGGAAATCATCCTCCCATTTCTGACGGTAATCCAGCCGGGCCAGGCCGTCCTGGGAATTCGGGGTATAGACCGTCACCAGGTAAAAGCCGTCATACTCCAGCGTAATGACCCGGCCTTCGTGATCGTGCTCTTCGATGCCCATGCCCAAAGCGCAGGAAAGGGCTTCTTTCTTCGCGAAAACCGCCGTTCCGGAATAGCCCTTCTTTTCGGCATAATTCCAGTACTGGTGATAACCCGGCAGCTCCAGATCGATCTGTCCGGCCTGCAGCTTGCTCTCCTGAATGCAGAAGAAATCCGCGTCCAGCCCGTCAAACGATTCCAGAAAACCCTTTCCGGTACAGGCCCGCAGACCGTTGACGTTCCATGAGATCAGTTTCATAGCACTTTAATCCTTCCATCCTGTGTCAGGCCCTGGATCGTTCCCCCGGTTTTTCGGAGGTCCGTCAGGTACCCGGTCATTTCTTCCGTAATCATTTCTCCGGGGACCAGAACTGCCGTTCCCGGAGGATAGGCCCCGACGGTATCGGCGCAGATCCTTCCCGCTGCCTTTTCCACCGGAACCGCTTCTTTTTCCGCAAATGCCGCCTCTCTTGGCAGCAGGACTGTTTCCGGTACCGGCGGAAAGGGGAAATGCTCCGGTCTGCTGCTGCCGTCCGCGCTTTTCACCGCCTGCATCGCCGCCAGCTCCAGCTGCAGGATCTCTCCGTCCGTATTCGCGGAGGTCACAACGGCCGTAACGCTGCAGGCGTCCGCCATTTCGGTGACAATCCCGTTTTCGGAGAAGATTTTCTCCTGCAGGCTCGTTCCGGAAAGGGAATCGGCCGAGAAAACAACCCTCGTCGCGTCCATCCGTCTTTCCAGAAGGCCCGGCAGATCAAAGCCGCCCCGGACCCGGATTCCCGGAATCTCCGACAGGGCCCGGCGCAGGTCCATGGCTTTTTGCACAGCCTCTTCCGCCATTTCCTTTCCCGCCATCGCCCACTGGTGCCTTGCCGCGTCCAGCGAAGCCATCAGGATATAGGAAGGGCTGGAACTCATCGTCATTTTCAGGGCGTCCTCCACGGCGGAAAAGTCCAGCAGCGGACGGACTTCTTCCAGCTCCGTTCCTTCCGCATCGGCTGTCCGCACACGGGGAGCCCGGTAAAGAAGCAGGGAACTCTGGGTCATACTGCCGCCGGTCTTGTGCAGGCTGACCGCCGTCAGATCCGCCCCCGCGGATACGGCATCGACAGGCAGGCTTTCGCTGAACGGAAGATGGGCCCCATGGGCGGCATCCACCAGCAGCGGAACGTTCCGTTCATGGCAGATTCCTGCGATGGCCTCCAGATCCGAGCACTGTCCGTAATAGGTGGGGCTGGTCAGAAAGACGGCTTTTGCCTTCGGATGGGCGAGCAGCGCCTGTTCCACCGTTTCCGGGCTCAGTCCGGAACTGATTCCCCATTCCCGGTCTTTTTCCGGCTCCAGCCACACCGGCCGCGCTCCGGAAAGGATCAGGCCGGCGGCCGCGCTCCGGTGCGCGTCCCGGGAAAGCAGGATTTCCTCCCCCGGTCCGGCCGCCGCAAGGATCATGGCCTCGTTCAGCGCTGTCGTCCCGCCCACGGAGAAACGGCATTCATCCGCTCCGAACAGTTCCGCGGCCAGCTCCTGCGCTTCTTTTAAAACACCGGAAGCATGGTGCAGATCGTCCAGACCCGGCGCTTCGGTCAGATCGAAGCGGTACAGCTCCGGTCCGAAACGGCCGGCCATCTCCCCCGGCATGCCCCGGTCATACCGATGGCCGGGAATGGCAAAATAGGCGTATTCTTTTTCGGTAAATTCATCCAGCGCCCGCAGAAGGGGCGCCCTGTTCTGGTCCATTTTAAAGGTCCTTCAGGAATTCTTCCAGATAATCGATATCCGGATCGATTCCCTCCCTTTCCTGTTCCGCCCGGGCCATGAGCCTGCGCCGGGCTTTGCGCATCCGGGCTTCCCGCTTGGCCCGTTCCCTTCGGACGTACTGAAGGTACAGTACCGCGGCAATGACGAAGGCTGCGGCCAGAACGATTCCGATAATCAGTCCGACGGGGATCTTCTTCTGCTCCGGAGGAGCTTCTTCATGGGTCAGCTGCTGATTCCCCTTCTTCACGCTCACCGACGTCTCGATGGATTCCACGGCAGTGCTGCTGACGGCCGAAACGACCTGCGAACTCTGCTCCTCGGTTTCCGGCGCGGCAGGCGGCGGAATCAGACGGGGGAACCGGACCCGGTAAAAAAGACAGCGCCGGCTGTTGTCGTAAGCGGTGGCATTCACCGGGACGAGGAAGCTTTCCTCGTCCAGCCAGGCAATGGATTCCGGTTCGATGTATTTCTCATCCGGCAGCTCGTCGAAGAACAGCTGGATCGTATCCACCACCTGCCGTTCCGGGACGGAATAGGCGATCATATATTCGCCGATTCCCATGTTCCAGGTCAGCGGAAACTGAAGCAGGTAATCCTTCACCAGTGTGAAGTCCTGGAAATTATATCCCGGATCCGCTGATTCCGGCCCGTAATCCTCCACAATCTGGAACTCCGAATTCAGGATCAGGATCCGGTAATCCGCGTCCTCATTGGTCTGGATAAAATACCGGTCGTTGGCGTTGTCGTAGGTGATGGCCAGCAGGTTGAAATCATCCGTAACCTTAATCCGGCCCTTGCGTGTCAGCGTATCCGGATCCATCACATACAGACACCCGCGGTTGTCTTCGATCGTGTTCGTATAAAGGGTCACGTAAATCTCGTTCACCACCGGATTCCAGCACATCCCGTTGCCGTGCTCCCACTCTTCGAGCTGCACCCGGTTCGCGATGGAAAAACGCTCCACCGGATTGCCGTCCCGGTCGTAGTCGTTCTTGTAATAGGCTGTGACAACGTCCGCCAGTTCCGGATTGTCCCCGGCATTTTCAATGGTAATGATATACTGATCCGTAATGCAGATGGACTGGACGATTCCGTCCGTCACGGCCTCGGATTCGAACATATATTCCCAGACCGAATCCTGCAGAACCCCTTCTTCCGCCTTCGCGGTGTACGGGAACGGCAGGAGAAGGGAAAACAGCAGAACAAACCAGACCATCCGCGATAAGGGGCGGCCCGGATTCGTTTTCTTTGTTTTCCTGTGCATCTGACGACTCATACGGATGCTGCAGCCTTTTTCTTTTTTCCGTAATGGGAAGAGGTCTGTTCGAATTTCCGGCGAAGGTCCGCCGCGGCATTCTGCTCCTTGACCCGCCGGGTGTGCCGGCGGACAAATTCCTCCAGTTTTTCCATATATTCCCCGGTGCTGACCGTCCCTTCCGCCACATAGGAAAGGCCCTTCTCCCAGCTTGCGGTCAGCTCCGCGTTCAGCAGAGGCCGTATGGAGGAATCCACAACATCGTAAACCATTTCCCCGAACTGGGTCGGGGTAATGATCTGGGTTTTGTCGGACAGCTTCAGGTATTCGATATGGAACAGTTTTTTCAGGATTTCGGCGCGGGTGGCCGACGTGCCGATTCCGCTGCCCCGGATCTGGGCCCGCAGCTCTTCGTCCTCGATCAAAGAACCGGCATTCTCCATCGCCAGGATCATGGAACCGGAAGTATACCGTTTCGGCGGTTTGGTTTCTCCTTCTTTGATCTCCATCCGGTCCACCGCAACCTGCGTTCCTTTTTTCGGCCATGCGGTAACCTTAAGTTCCGAAGCTTCGTCGCCTTCCGGTCCGTCCTTTGAGGCTTCCTTTTTGTTCTCCGGTATAAAACGAAGCTTCAGATAGCCTTCTTCCAGCAGCGTTTTCCCGTTCGTTACAAACAGTTCGGAATGCACGTCGGTATGGACCGTGATTTTTTCATAAACCGCCGGCGGATAAAAAATCGCCAGGAACCGCAGCGTGATCAGCCGGAAAACCTCGGACTCCAGGCTGTTCAGCCGTCCCACGGACGAAACCGCCGCCCCGGTGGGAATGATCGCGTAGTGATCCGTGATCATTTTATCATTCGTATACCGGGTTTTTCCAATATTTTTATAAGCGCTTCCCTCCAGCACCTCACCGGCAAACGCCGACGCGGGCCCGTAGGCGGTCAGCCCTTTTATATTCTTCTCAATTTCTTTGGCGACGGCACTCGAAAGGACCCGGGCATCAGTCCTCGGATAGGTCACCAGCTTTTTCTCATACAGGCTCTGCACCACATTCAGCGTCTGGTCCGGACTGATCCGGAATAATCTGGAGCAGTCGTTCTGCAGCTCGGCCAGATTGTACAGAAGCGGGGGATTCTTCGTTTCCTTCTTTTTCTCCTGCCGGATCACTTTTCCTTCTCTTCCGGCGGACAAAAGGGAATCGATCAGCTCCTGCGCTTTTTCTCTCGTTTTAAACCCGTTTTCCCGGTACAGGAAGGGGGAATTCTCGTAGCGGCTGCCCGGAGCCGCGCGCCACTCGCCCTCGTACTGCCCTCCGTCAAAGGAAAACGTGGCAAGGATCCGGAAAAAGGGCTGTTTCACAAAGTCCCGGATTTCCCGTTCCCTGCGAACCACCATTCCGAGAACGCAGGTCATCACCCGGCCGACGGAAATCGCCCGGTATTTCTTTGTTCCGAGAAACTGCTGCAGCCGGCCGGCATATTTCAGGGACAGCACACGGGAAAAATTGATTCCCATGAGATAGTCCTCTTTCGCCCGGAGATAGGCGGACTCGGCAAGATGGTCATATTCCGACAGAAGCTTCGCCTCGCGGATGCCGCGGCGGATTTCCTCCTCTGTCTGGGAATCGATCCAGACACGCTTCTGGACCTTTCCTTCCACCTTTGCCTCCTGGGCTACAAGACGGTAGATGTACTCTCCTTCCCGCCCGGCATCGGTACAGACAAAGATCGTTCCCACATCTTCCCGGTTCAGGAGACCCGAGACCGTCTCGTACTGCTTCGCGGACGCGGGAATAACCTCATAAAGAAAGGTCTCCGGAAGAAACGGCAGCGTGTCCAGCGACCATTTTTTCAGTGCTTCATCATAGCGGTCCGGATAACTCATCGTGATGAGGTGCCCGACGCACCAGGTCACGATGTAATTCTCGGATTCCATATAACCGTTCTGCCCGGTCATTCGCTCATGCAGAGCCGAGGCGAATTCCCGGGCAACACTCGGTTTTTCCGCAATAAAAAGTGATTTCATGCAGAATTATTTCTTTGCGATATATCCCAGCGAAACCAGTGTTTCCGCGCAGAGGATCGCTCCGCCGGCGGCGCCGCGGATCGTATTATGGCTCAACGCGACGAACTTCCAGTCATAAACCGTATCCTCACGGAGACGTCCGACCGAAACGCCCATGCCGTTTTCATAGTCCACGTCCAGCTTGACCTGGGGACGGTTGTCCTCTTCCAGATACTGGATGAACTGTTTCGGCGCCGAAGGAAGCTGCTTTTCCTGGGGAAGGCCCTTAAAGTTGATCAGGCACTCGATCAGCTGATCCTTGGTGGGATTCTTGCGGAATTTCACGAAAACGGTCGCGGTGTGTCCGTTCAGGACCGGGACACGGATGCACTGGCAGGAAATGACGGGCTCTTCCGCCTTGACAATCACACCGTCTTCGATGCGGCCGAAGATCCGCAGGGGCTCCTGTTCGGACTTTTCCTCTTCTCCGGAAATATAGGGGATCACGTTCTCGACCATTTCCGGCCAGTCCTTAAAGGTTTTGCCGGCGCCGGAAATCGCCTGATACGTGGAAACGATCACTTCATAAGGCTCAAATTCGCGCCAGGCAAAAAGGGCGGGGGCATAACTCTGGATGGAGCAGTTCGGCTTTACCGCCACGAAACCTCTCTGGGTTCCCAGCCGTTTTTTCTGGAATTCGATCACGTCAAAATGCTGCGGGTTGATCTCCGGAACGACCATCGGCACGTCCGGCGTCCAGCGGTGGGCGCTGTTGTTGGAAACCACCGGTGTCTCTGTCTGGGCATAGCGGTCTTCGATCGCGCGGATCTCTTCCTTGCTCATGTCCACGGCGGAAAAGACAAAATCCACGCCGTTCGCCACGTTCTCCACGTCGCTTACGTCGTCAATGATCAGTTTTTTCACGCCTTCCGGCATGGGCGTCGTCATTTTCCAGCGGTCTCCG
>CADBNG010000094.1 GCA_902795985.1 uncultured Lachnospiraceae bacterium | reverse complement strand
GGTTCGGGTTCCGGTTCCGGCTCATACGTCGGTTCCGGCGTCGGTGTTTGTGTGGGCGGCGCCGTCGGCTCCTGGGTTGGCGTTGCCGTCGGTGCCGGGGTAGCGGTCGGTGTTGCCGTCGGCGTCGGTGTCGGCTTTGCGTTTACCGTCGTCGCTGCCATCTCCGAGCTGGCCTTTCCGGTCTCGTTGGAAAATTCACAGTAAACCTTCCATCCGTTGAAATCCAGCGGGACGTTCGAAAGTTCCAGGCTTTCGGTTTCCCCGCCGCTGACGGCCAGATCCGGGAAATAGCTTCCGATCGCGTTATATGCCGCGTCGATGGATCCCTCGGGACTGACAAAATGCCAGATCATTCCTTTGGCGTTATCGGCCTTTGCGACGTATCCGCAGGAGCCGCCTTCTATGATGGTCTCACCCGACGGGCTTTTCGTAACCGCCGGTGCGGGCAGCGGTGTCGGTGTAGGCGTGTCGGTCGGCGTCGGTGTGGGCGTGTCGGTCGGCGTCGGTGTCGGTGTGTCGGTTGGCGCGGCCGTTTCCGTCGGTGCCGGGGTTGCCGTCGGCGCGGCTGTTTCTGCCGGAGCGGCTGTTTCTGCCGGCGCTGCCGTTTCTGCCGACGCGGCTGTTTCTGCCGGCGCGGGCGCGGCAGACTGTGCCTTGGCGGACTCGTTCGCCGCCTGACTGCCGCAGGCCGTCGTCATGGCAACTGCAGTCAGAATGCAAAGGATTCCTATCAGTTTCTTTTTCATTGTCGTTCTCTTCCCCCGTTTCTACAGCTGTCAATTGCTTTTCATTATCTTCCGATAAATCGTATCATATCGCAATTATTACATAAATCCAAGAGCCCCAATCCGTATTTCTGCAGTCAGGACCGGGAAGACCGGTGACAGACACCCGACGAGCAAAAGAACCTTCCATTATTTCTCAAAGTTGAATCATGCCGCAGAAATGGTGTATCATATCATTCAGCCGTTTTCACAGCTCCGGCCTTATAAAGAGAGCGTTTCGAGTTCAGATAACGGTTCCGCGATCCTGTTAATATCAAGGAGATGTTCAGAAAAATGGACAAGTCGAACTTTAAAACCCTTTCCCTGACCTGCCCTTCCTGCGGCGGGAAAATGGAACTGAAAGCGGAAGGCGAACGAGCCGAATGCCCTTACTGCGGGCATGTAATGCTCATTGAAAAAGAAGATCCCGCGAAGAAAGCCTATGAGCTGCGAATGGCGAAAGCCCGGGCAGAGGAAGACATCCGGGACCGTCAGGAAAAGAAACAGCGCAGGCGCAAGCTGAAGACGGGGCTTATCGTCCTCTGCGTGCTCGCTGTGATCATCCTGATCAATTTTATTCTTCCCGGATCACCGCTGCGCGAACTTGCTTTCCCGAAGACGGCCGATCCGTTTACGGCTGTGAACGTGAAGTATTACGGGATGTCCGGTGAAGGAAAAGCCGAAGCGGAGATTTCGAACCGCGGTGCGGCGGACTATTACGATACCGCTCGTTTTGAAATCACTCCGCAGACAGGCCTTTCGAACGGCGATACCGTCACGGTAAAGGCGAAAGCACCGGCCGGATGGAAGTTTGAGCCCTCCGAAAAGCAGTTCACCGTCGACGGACTTACCGAGTGGGTGCTGCAGCCCGATCAGATCGACGAGGCGAATCTCGCCTCGATCCATGCCAATACCGAGCGCCTGATCCGCGAAGACTGGGAAGAGATTCTTTCCTCGTCTCTTGCGCAGGACATGACCATTGCTCCGTACCGTTTGTATCTGTTTGTCTCGGATGATGTGAGTTCATATGAGCGCAATGTTCTTTATGATACTTACGAAGTGAATGTCACGCGTGAGGACGGATCGGTCCTCACCACTTACGAGGCCTGCCGCTATGCCTCTTTAAAGATTCCTCCGGACGGAGTGATGACGGCGGATTACGGCAGCCTGATGGGATTCAACTTCGGATATACCCAGGGATTTTCTTACGTCCATTCTTTCTCAGGCTGGACCGACGCAGCGGAAATGGAAGCGGATCTGCGCCACGCGCGCGACGGATACCGGCTGGTGAATTGATGCTTTAATTGCGGCAGGGGGGATGCTTTCCTGCCGCATTTCTGTACAACTCAAATACCGCGGCGACAGAGGGACGGTTCTTTTGTCCGCATCCTTGCCGGGAAGCCACAGGCTCCGGATCTTCGCCTCGATTACCCATGTTTACGGGCAGGTTTAGTTGATTTTTTGCCATTCCCCGTAACTTCTTTTCGGCTTTACGGGCAGATGATTGGATATCCTGACTTCGTCCGTAATGCATCGGGAATGTTACGGGCAAAATGATCCGATTTCATGATTTTGCCCGTAATGCCGGGAAATCCTTACGGGCAGATTAACTGTTTTCCAGTTTTTTGCCCGTAATGCCTCAGTCACCCAAAACAATTGTATAATACCAATACCATCCAACATTTACCGGAGGATCCCTTATGCCCGCAAAAGAACGAAAAGGCGACAACCAGAAACTGAAAATGCTGTACCTGGTGAAAATCTTCTCTGAAGAAACCGATGATCATCACGCGCTCACAATGCCGGAGATCATCGCAAAGCTTTCGGCTTACGGCGTGAACGCGGACCGGAAGACGCTGTATATGGACTTTGAGGAGCTGCGGCATTTCGGCCTGGATATCATTGCGGAGAAGGAAGGCCGGAACACCTTTTATTCTCTGGGAGGACGGGATTTTGAACTGCCGGAGCTGAAGCTTCTGGTGGATTCCGTGCAGTCGGCCAAGTTCATTACGGACAGGAAATCCAGCGAGCTGATCAAAAAGCTGGAGTCGCTGGTCAGCCGGTATGAGGCGAGACAGCTGCAGCGCCAGGTCGCCATCACCGGCCGGATCAAGGCGATGAACGAGAGCATCTACTATAATGTGGATACGATCCATGAGGCGATCGGGAACGACCGGCAGATCCGGTTCCAGTATTACCGGTGGAATATCAAAAAGGAAATGGAACTGCGCAGGGACGGCGCCCGGTATCAGATCAGTCCCTGGGGGCTGATGTGGGATGACGAGAATTACTATCTTGTCGGGTACGATTCTGTAGATCAGAAGATCAAGCACTATCGTGTGGACAAGATGCTGAGGATCAGCGTCACGGATGAGAAACGCGAAGGAAAGGAAGCGTTCCGGCAGTTTGACATGCCCAAATACACCAAAAGCCTGTTCGGCATGTTCAGCGGCGAGCAGAAACCGGTGACCCTTGTGGTCCGCAATGATCTGGTCGGCGTGATCCTGGACCGGTTCGGCAAGGACAGCATCGTGATCCCTCTCGACGAAGAACACTTCAAAACGACCGTAAATGTGGCCGTCAGCCCGCAGTTTTTCGGATGGATCATGTCGTTCGGCACCGGAATGAAAATCCTTTCGCCGGAAGCGACCGTAAAACAGCTGAAAGAAGAGATCCGGCTGCTTGCCGGTCAATATGAAGTCTGAAAAAGGGGTAGATACAGAGGATCAGATACAAAAGGACTGATACAGAGAGACTGATACAAAGGGACTGATACAGAAGGACTGCTACAAAGAACCAAATACAGAGGGAAGGCTCTTTTCCCGCACCCCCGCAAAGGGTGTGCCAAAAGAACCTTCCCCCTGTCACATCCTGCGGCAGAAAAAGCATCCCCTGCCGCCATCTTATCCGCCCGGCACTTCTGCCTGCCGGACGCTTTACATGCGGTTTCTTCTTGTTCCCGCCGCAATCATAACCGACAATGCTGCCGCGATCAGGATGAACCAAAGCCCGATGACGCGGTTGTCGCCGGTCCTCGCCGGCGTGGTGGTCTTTTTGTTAGGCGCAGCTGTCTTCGTCGGAGTCTTGGTCGGGGTAATTGCCGACTGTACTTCAAACTGGGTATCCGCGGCGCCGTCGGTATACAGGAACTGAATCGTATGT
>CADBNG010000093.1 GCA_902795985.1 uncultured Lachnospiraceae bacterium | reverse complement strand
GTTTTAATCCCCGGTTGTACCGGCAGGAAAGCCGGTCAGATTACTCCGATGGACAGGCCGGCTGACCAGCCTTCGCGGTTGGCGGCAACGATGTTGCGCGGAGCGCGGCAGTCGCCGATCTGGTAGAATTCCTCGGTCATCGCATTGAACTGCGCGGCCTCGTCCCAGAGCGGTTTCTGACCAAGGGCCAGGGCGACGGTGTCGCCGGTTAACATAACTTCTCCCTCCGGAGTTTCGCAGCGGATGCCTTCAGCAGTGATCTCCAGCGCTTTTGTATTGAAGTGTACGGGGATCTTGTCTTTTTCGAGCTGGTCCTGATGCGCCAGGTCGATGGTGGTATCCTCTTTGCTGACCATTTCCACGATCTCTGTCTCATGGCCGAGGGATTTCAGGTAGACGGCCAGTTCGGCGCCGGTCAGGCCGCCGCCCAGAACGACGACTTTCTTTCCGGCCTTTTCGGGGGCGAGGAACAGATCCACGGCGGAAATCGCGTTCGGCAGGTCAATGCCCGGAATCGGCGGAACCGCCGGAACGGAACCGACAGCGGCGATTACGACATCCGGCTGCTCTTTTTCCACATAAGCCGGATCCACTTTGGTATTCATCCGTACATCCACGCCGTATTTCTGAAGGAGGTATTTCTGGCGTTCGATGAATTCCACGGTCCTCTTTTTAAACGGAACGTTTCTCTCGCAGAGGATAATTCCGCCCAGCTCGTCCGTCTTCTCGCAGAGGACAACCTGATGGCCGCGTTCGCCGGCCGTGATGGCCGCTTCCATTCCGGCCAGGCCGCCGCCGATGACCAGAACCTTTTTCTTCACGTTAGCGGACTGCTGAAGCTTCGTTGCGCGCTCGCGGCCGGATTCCGGATTCAGCGCGCAGTACATATGGCCGTGCTGGAAGGAGCTCTGCACGCAGTTGAAGCAATGCATGCAGCGGCGGACTTCCTTTTCACGTCCGGTGCGCATTTTGATCGGCATATCCGGATCGACGATCAGTCCGCGGGCCATTTCCACAACGTCCGCCTTGCCGGAGGCAACGATCTCTTCCAGCATGAAGGGATCGGAGAGGACGCCGACGGTCGCCACCGGGGTCTTTACATGCTTTTTGATTTCCGCGGCGTATTTGACGTTGCATCCGTCCTCTGCGAACAGGTTGGGATGGGTCACATAGAACATTTCGGGATCCATGAAGTTGCCGGCGGAAACGTGGATCAGATCTGCGAGTCCGTCCAGCTGTTCGGCAATTTCAATGCCGCCTTCAATGCCGTAGCCGCTGCTGAAGCTTTCCACACCGCTCATACGGACTTCGATCGGGAAGTTCCGTCCGCATTTTTTCCGGATTCCTTCAATGATCATGCGGATCATCCGGGCGCGTTTTTCGGGCGTTCCGCCCCAGTCGTCGGTACGTTTGTTGAACGTCGGGGACAGGAACTGATGCATCAGCCAGCCGTGTCCGGCATGAATCAGGACCATTTCAAAGCCGCAGCTCTTGACGAAAACAGCCGCTTCGATATAGGCATCGATGGTCTTCAGGATCTGTTCTTCCGACATTCCCTTGCATTCCACGGTGCTGTTGAATTTGTAGACCATGTCGCTGGGACCCCAGAGAACGTCCGAATCCTTGGAGCCGGCGAAGCCGTGCTTCTGCAGCTCGATCGACGGCACCGCGCCGTAGCGGGTAATGCCGTCCGCGATCTTGGACAGGGAAGTTCTCAGAACGGTCTGACGGTCCAGATGCGGGATTTCATAGTCGTCCGGCGGGGTTTCGCCTTCTTCTACATAGCATTCGCCGATGGTTACCGTTGCGCAGCCGCCCCGGGCTTTCCGGACGTAATACGCGGCGTAATCGTCGGTCGGAGCCCCATCCGGCGTCAGGTCATACAGACTGGTCGGGGCGGTAAAAATACGGTTTCGGAAAACCTTGTTGCCCAGACGGATGGGTGAAAGCACATGCGGAAACTGATTGATTGTATTCATAATTTTCTCCCTTCTGAAGCCGGCAGATTATTTGATGTCATTGATTTCCCGGACATTATGGCAGGAAACAAAGTGATTGGGATACACTTCCTCATAACGGGGCATTTTAACCTTGCAGATATCCGTGGCGTACGGGCACCGCTTTACGAACCGGCAGGCTTCCGGCGGGTCGATCGGGGAAGAAATCTCGCCCTGCAGTTGAACCCTCTTCACCTCATGGTGAATGTTCGGAATGGGAATGGCCGAAAGCAGTCCTTTGGTGTAGGGATGCAGCGGCCGTTCGAACAGCTCCTGGGACGCGCATTTTTCCACCATGACGCCGACATACATAACCAGGATGTCGTCGGAGATATGTTTCACGACCGACAGGTTATGAGTAACGAAGATGTAAGTCAGCTTCTTTTCCTGCTGCAGATCCTGAAGAAGGTTCAGAATCTGTGCCTGGACGGAAACGTCCAGCGCGGAGACGGGTTCGTCGCAGACGATGAATTTGGGTTCCAGGGCCAGCGCGCGGGCGATGCCGATTCGCTGCCGTCTGCCGCCGTCCAGCTCATGCGGATAAGTGTTGTAATACCGCTTGGACAGGGCAACCAGATCCATCAGTTCGTTGACTTTATCCTGGATCTGCGCCTTGCTCATTCCTCCGAAGGTCTTCAGCGGGTCCGCGATCAGATCCGCCACGCAGAACCTCGGGTTCAGTGAAGAGAAGGGATCCTGGAAAATGATCTGCATTTCTTTCCGGAGTTCTCTGTTTTCCGCCTTGCTGATATTCGTGATGTCTCTGCCGTTGAACCAGATGGTTCCGGCGGTGGGCTCGATCAGCTTCAGGATCGTACGCCCGAGAGTGGATTTTCCGCATCCGCTTTCTCCGACGACGCCGAGAGTTTTGCCTTCCTCAATGGAGAAGGAAACATCTTCCACCGCGTGAACGGTGCCGGCAGGGCTCTGGAAATATTTTTTCAGATCTTCGACTCGTAATATTTCAGCCATCCTTTTCACCTCCTGCAAAACGGATACAACGGACGAAATGTCCTTCCTCCACCTCTATATACGGAGGTTCCCCGGAACGGCACTGGTCACAGACATGAGTGCACCGGGTGTTGAAATTGCATCCTTCGGGAAGATCCGCGGGGTTCGGCATCAGTCCCTGGATGGGAACCAGCCGGTCCACGTCCTTGTCGAGGGACGGGATCGAGCCGAACAGGCCGATCGTGTACGGGTGTTTCGGGTTGTCAAAAATCTGGGCCAGGGAACCGTACTCCACGATCTCGCCCGCGTACATAATGGCAACGTTGTCGCAGGTTTCCGCGACGATGCCGAGGTCGTGGGTGATGAGCAGCATGGCGGTGTTCAGCTGGGTTTTCAGCTCGGTCATCATTTCCAGAACCTGGGCCTGGATCGTAACGTCCAGAGCCGTAGTCGGCTCATCGGCGATCAGGAGCTTCGGCTGGCAGGCCAGGCCGATGGCGATGACGACCCTCTGCTTCATTCCGCCGGAGAACTGGTGCGGATATTCCGTGCTTCGTTCCGGACGGATTCCGACCATTTCCAGCATTTTCAGAGCCCGCTCCGTGGCTTCGGCAGCGGAACAGTCGTTATGCAGCCGGATCACTTCCGCGATCTGATCGCCTACGCGCATAACCGGATTCAGGGCGGTCATGGGATCCTGGAAAATCATGGAGATTTTTTCTCCGCGGATCTTGCGCATTTCCCGGTCGGAAGCTTTCAGAAGGTCCTTGCCTTCAAACATAATGCTCGTTCCGCTTACTTTTCCGGGAGGGCACTGGATCAGGCCCATGATGGCCAGGGCGGTAGTGGTTTTTCCGGCGCCTGTTTCACCCACGAGGCCCAGCGTCTTGCCTTCCTCAATCGAAAGCGAGATATTGTTCACCGCATGGACCGTGGATTTTCTTGTGATAAACTGAACAGACAGATCTTTTATTTCTAACAATGCCATATTGATCACCTCAATCCCGTAATCTCGGATCCAGCGCATCCCGGAGAGCGTCGCCCAGAATGTTGAAGCCGAAAATCGTAAGCGCAATGAACAGTGCCGGGAAAATGACCATATACGGATAGTCCAGAATATAAGTTCTGCTGGCCGAAAGAATGGAGCCCCATTCCGGAGTCGGCGGCTGGACGCCCAGTCCGACGAAGCTCAGTCCGGAAATCGCCATAATGTTTCCGCCGATATCCAGTGTCGCACTGACGATCAGCGGGGCGATGGTGTTGGGGAGAACGTGTTTGAAAATGATTCTTCGGTTGGTGGAACCGGTCGCGACCGCCGCTTCAATGTATTCGTTCCCCCGGATCGTCATGACCGCGGAACGCATGACACGCGCGCTGTATGGGATGCCGGAGATCGCGATGGCAAGGGCTGTTTTCATCGGTCCGCTTCCCAGTGCGGAGGAGACCGCGATGGCCATCAGCAGGCCCGGGATCGCCATGAGGACGTCCAGGATACGGGTGATGGTATTATCCAGCCGGCCGCCGTAATAACCCGCGACGGCGCCGACGGTAATGCCGATGGCGCTGGAGATCGCGATGGCGACCAGAGCGACCAGAAGCGAAACACGGCCGCCGTACAGCAGACGGCTCCACATATCACGTCCGAAGTTATCCGTTCCCATGATATGCTGGGCATTCGGGAAGATGAAACGATCCGGGAAGACCTGCAGATCATACGGGTACTTTGTAAACAGCGGAGCGAAGACGACCAGGACGATCAGCGCGATGATAATGATAAAGCCGACCATGCCGAGTTTGTTGCGGAGCAGACGGGCAAAGATTTCCGATGCCTGTGATTTTCTCCGGCTCATTTCCACCAGGTCGCCGGCGATTTTTTCTTTTTGTTTTTTCGTTCGGAACATCATCCTGCCACCTCCGTTTTCTCTGACGCAGCTTTTTTCTTCTTTTTAGCTCCGGTGTACTGGATCCGGATCCTCGGGTCGATTACTGCGTAAAGCACGTCGACAATGATGTTCATCATGCAGACGATAAAGGCTGTTAATATAACGGAACCGTTGATGATCGGATAATCTCTGTTGGTGATTCCGCCGTACAGATACATGCCAAGGCCCGGGATGGAGAAGATGGTTTCCACGATCAGGGCGCCGGACATCAGGTAGGCCAGCCAGCTGCCGGTTACCGTAATGACGGGGATCATACTGTTCCGCATAACATGCTTCCAGACGATGGCTCTTTCCGTAAGACCCTTCGCCCGTGCGGTACGGATATAATCCTGACGGATCGTCTCCAGCATGGACGTTCGGGTCATTCGCGTGAGCAGGGCGATGCCTCCCAGCGAGTTGACTATGACCGGCAGGATATAGGATTGCCAGGAATCCAGGCCGGACAGCGGGAACCATTTCAGTTTGACCGCGAAAATAACGAGCACGACCGGGGAAATAACGAAGGACGGGACCGAGGAGCAGAGCAGCGCGAAGGTGGTAAATCCGTAGTCCAGCGCACTGTACTGTTTGGTCGCCGCGACGATTCCGGCAGGCAGCCCGATAATGATCATAAGGATGATGCTCATGAACGCGATCCGGAAAGTGACGGAGATACGCGCGGCAAGCTCGGTGGCGACCGGGATGTTCGTCATATAGGATTTGCCGAAATCAAAATGGGTAACGACATTCCAGATATAGGTTCCGAGCTGTGCCAGATATCCCTTGTCCAGACCGAACTCATGGGCTTTTTCAGCATATCGAACCGGATCATAACCGGTTCCGAGGATGGTCATGATCGGATCGCCGGGCGTAAGATAGGTGATCGTAAAGACGATGACCAGAACGCCCAGCAGGACCGGTATGGCCCACAGAATTCGTTTGATAATATATCGAGTCAATGAAGTGACACCCCCGTTCTTAAACGCTGTCCGGAAGCGCAGCGGTGTTTCATGCCGGCTTCCGGACTGTTGTTTACAGTGATGATCTCAGAATACCATTACTTCCAGATGGATGCATGGCTCCAGTTAGCGAGGTTGTAATATTCTGCGTTCATGCAGCCGAACGGGATCATCTCCGAGGTGAGTACGTTGGTGTTGTAGCCAATGACGAACATGGATTCGGCGATCGGGATTGACAGATACTCATCGTGCATATACTGCTGGCACTCCTGGGACAGTTTGAGCGCTTCCTCCGGATCCGGAGAATAGGCGGCTCCGTCGTAGAGCTCAAGGAATTTAGGATCGTCGATGTAGGCGAACGAAACGGCAGTCGGGTTGGAAGCAGCATCCATGGACTGGTTGAGCTGTCCGCCGAGGGAGCCCAGGTTGTTGTACAGGAAACCGAAGTCCGTGCCGGTGTCCTTGAACCATTCGGTCAGCGCTGCGGAAACATCGCCGAATTCAAGATTGACCTGAACGCCCATCTGGGATGCGTAGAACTGGAAGGCTTCGCAGATATCCTTGTACCACGGAGTATCCATCTGGAAGGTGCTCAGAACCAGCGGATTGCTCTCGTCGTAGCCGGCTTCCTTCAGAAGGCCGATGGCCTTGTCCAGATCATATTCATAGCGGCCGACGTCGACGAATTCCGGCGAATCGACAGAAACATAGGATCTGGCGGGTTCATAAAGCTCGCCGGAAACAATCTCGCCAAGCTCATCCCAGTTGATGCCGTAGGCAAAGGCCGCACGCACGTTCTTGTCGTAGAAGACATCGGTGTCGATGAAGCTGAACATCAGACGGGTGATAACGCCGGCATGGAAGGGCTCCATGACGTATCCGACAGGATTGTCAGCCCCGTTGTTCTGAACGTAGCTGGAATAGTCGCTGTCGTAGACACGGCACATGGCGATATCGCCGTTTTCAAGGGCCAGGGTCATGGTCTTGGAATCCGAATAGTATTTCAGGGTCCACTGTTTGACAACGATCGGATCCTCGTTGTTCCAGTAGTCATCACGGGCCACAAAGGTCATATGATCTTCCTGGGCATATTCCGTGCAGGCATAGGGGCCGCTTCCGACCGGTGCGTACCAGTCCATGGAATCCCAGCCGACTTCTTCGGACCAGGATTTGTCCAGAAGATAGATCGTTGTGTTGTTGTAGAAGCTGCTGTAGAATTTTTCGAACTTCATCTTGAGCGTCAGCTCGTCGACGATCTCGCAGTTATCGAAGTCGATCTTCAGGTTATCCATGTAGTTGGAACCTCTTTCGACATGGTTCGAATACGCGAAGAGAAGGTCTTCCGCGGTGGCCTTATCGCCGTTGGAGAAGTAGACGCCGTCCTTCATCTTCATGATGAGGGTCGTATCGTCTTCCATGTACCAGTCTTCCAGAATGTCGGACTTGATCTCTTTGGTGATCGGGTCGGTCTTGAAGATCACGTCGAAGACAAGGCTGCAGGCCGCGTCGCATTCCGTGGGTGAAAGTCCTGCCAGGAATCTTCCCCACATGCCGATGCCGACCGTGATGTTGTCATACTTGTATCCGCTGCCTTCTGCGGCCGGGGTGAAGCATTTAAGGGAAGCGGCAGAGGCGGCCGGAGCGGCCGGAGCGGCCTCGCTCTTTGCGGCGGTGCTGGCTGCTGCCGTGCTGGCTGCTGCCGTGCTGGCGGCTGCCGTGCTGGCGGCTGCTGTGCTGGCTGCCGATGTGCCGGAAGCGGCCGGAGCGGCTCCGCTGCTTCCGCAGGCATACAGGCCGACGGAGAGCAAAGCGACCAGCGATAAAGCGATGAGTTTCTTTATCCGATTCATATTGTTCCTCCTTACCTTTTCTATATGAATATGAAACAGATCGTTACATTTGAATTTTAGCAATCCCGGTTTTTTTTGTATAATTCCTAATCTGTACCAATTCATGCTATTTAAGCAGTTTTTTTTGGGCTTTTTGCCGGATTTCCGAAGAGGACGGCTTTGGAAGCTCTTTTTCTTTTGGGCGTTTGCACAAAACAGTTTGCACATGGGAAATCACAGGCTGTCACTTGCAGTGATTTTTTATTTGTCACTTGCAGTGCTTTTTTATTTATTGTATATATAAGTTTAGTAAGGAAACAATTAATGAAGCGACGGTGTGAAAAAGGGACTTCTCTCCCGGCAGTATTATAAAGCAAAAAGGATTGACCAAATGAACGACTTGCAGCTCAGATGCTTTATGGTAGCAGCAGAATACGAGAATTTCACGAAGGCGGCGGAGCAGCTGTACATTTCCCAGCCGGTGATCGGCCGTCATATTTCCCATCTGGAAGAAGAACTGGGGTTCAATCTTTTTGACAGGGAAAGAAAATCCGTCCGGCTTTCCGAGAACGGCCGGATTTTTCTGGAATTCCTGAAGGAAAGCGAGGCGCGTTTTAATGAAGCCATGGCAAAGATCGAAGGGAACCTGCGATCCAATTCCATGGACCTGTCCATCGGGACGGCGGAAGGGCAGCGCCTTCTGTATACCTATCCGGACCTGTTCCAGAGACTGCTGGGGCATGATCCGGAATTAAAAGTCATTATTTCGTATTTCATGAATTTCGGCCTGACCGAAGCTCTGAAAAACGGCAGCATCGATCTGGCGGTGATTAACCTTGAGGATATCCGGCCTTTCCAGGACCAGATGCGCTACCGGGTTCTGAAAAAACTGAAGGGCGGCCTGATCATTCCTGCCGGTCATCCCGCAGCCCATAAGGAGAACCTGGAGCCCTCCGACTTTGAAAACGATTCGTTCATTCTTCTGAGCGAGAAAGACAGCAAAGTGGCTACGGATCTCCAGAAAAAGACCATTAAATCCCTGGGGATGAGCAAGGTGATTGAAGCGCCGAATATTTCCACGTTGTCGCTCTGGGCGGAAGCCGGCTTCGGCATTACGTCGATTGTTGAAAGTCATAAGCTTTGCTATTCACCCAATCTGGTATTCCGGGAGCACTGGAGTATCCATGACACGTACGAGGTTGTAGCCTGGCGAAAGCACAATAACAATCCGGCGATCCGGGTGTTCTGTGATCTTCTGGATGAGCTGGGCTTTAAAAGTGAAGAGGAGTCCGCAAATACGGAGGAATAACAAAGGCAGCGGATTGTCATACTTTGGAAAACAAAACGGCAGCAGGGAAACGACCCCATGCCGTCAGAAAACGGGCCTGTTCTGAGCAGTAGTTCAGAACAGGCCCCTGCGTTAGAAGGAGGAACGTGTAAGTTCTTATTCGCCGTACCGGCCCAGATAATGGGCGGCCGAGAAAGCGGTTCCGGTGGCGTTGGCGATGTTGGCAACGAAGCAGCAGTCGCCTACCATGGAGAAGCTCGGAGCCGTACCGGCAAAGCGCAGGGCTTCATCCTGTCTGGGGATCATGCCCGTCGCGACGACCACGGTATCGGCTTCGATCAGCATCTGTTCGCCGTTATGTTCGCAGAGGACGCCTTTTTCGTTGATTTCCAGCGCCTTCGTATTGAAGCGGAATTCCATGTTTTTCTGCTTCATCATGTCGATGATGGCATATTTCTGATGCAGGTTTCCGCCGTCGGTAATATCCGAAGCCATTTCCACCACTTCCGGACGGTTGCCCAGATCATCCAGATACAGCGCCAGTTCGGAGCCGACCAGGCCGGCGCCGAGAATGACGGTTTTGCCTTTGGCCAGGGACGGATCCTTATAGACCTCCACCGCCTGGATGACTTTCGGATTGTCGATGCCCTTGACCGGCGGAACGGCCGGGGTGGATCCGAGGGCCGCGAT
>CADBNG010000092.1 GCA_902795985.1 uncultured Lachnospiraceae bacterium | reverse complement strand
GGATCTCATCGATCTTCAGGACGTTGATCGCTTTCTGGTTCAGATTGGTCTTCTCCGCGACAAAGCGGCGGACTTCCTCTTTTACGCTCTCGTCGGTCACGAAAACGTACATATGGTCATCGACACCGGCGCTCGCGCATTCTACCTTATTGTCGAAATGCGTTTTGATCAGGCGGTCGATCTCGTCGAGATTGACGCGGTTGCCGAACATCTTCAGGAAGCGTTTCTTGCGTCCGACGATATAGTAGAAACCGTCCGCGTCAAACTTCGCCATGTCGCCCGTCTCCAGACGGCCGTGGCGTTCGTCGCCCTTCGCCAGATCCGCCGGGCATTCGGCATAGCCCATGGTGACGTTCTCGCCTTCATAGACGAGCTCACCGCTGACTTCCGGTTCTTCGATCAGTTTGCCGTTCACGTCGATGATGTGGAACACACCACCGGGGATCGGAATGCCCATGGAACCGAATTTGGAGACGGAATACTGCGGCGGCAGCCAGCCCATACGGGCCGTCGCTTCGCACTGTCCATACATGACGATGAACTTCTGGCCCTTGGCTTCCGCGGCTTCGGCAAATTTCTTATGCAGCTCCGGAGTCAGCTTGCCACCGGCCTGCGTCATATAACGGAGCGTCGGCAGATCCATGCGGTTGAAACGCAGGCGGTCCAGCATCTCGTAGGTATAGGGAACGCCGGCAAAGCTTGTCGCCCCCGCTTCCTTGAAGAAGGACCAGAAAGCGCGATCCATCAGCGTGCGGTCGGTCAGGAGCATCGTCGCGCCGACCCAGAAATGAGTCTGGATAATGGAGAGCCCATAGGTGTAGTTCATCGGCAGGGTCGTGATGGCTCGTTCCGTCTCCGTCAGCTCCAGATATTCCACGATTGACTCCGTATTGGCACGGATATTCTGATAGCTTTGACGGACGAATTTGGGGCTGCCCGTCGATCCCGACGTAGTCAGCAGAAGCGCCAGGTCCGGATGGATATCCGTAACGTCCGGATAACCGGTGTTCCAGAGGTCGTAGCCGTAAGCGCTGTAGACGATCCGGTACGCGCCGAGCGTTTCCCGCATCGACTCCGGCGCCCACAGATAAGAGGGCTTATACGTCTCGATCAGGCCTTCCCGGAGCTCCGCGTCCACGTGCGCGTTCAGCAGCACGGGAACGATGCCGTGGTTGATAAAGGCGCCGTAACCCATGACCGAGCCGGCTTTATTCAGACAAAAACTGAAAATCAGGCAGCGCTTGCCGATAGCCTCTGCCAGTTCGTTTCCCGCGGACTCCAATTCCCCATAGGTCATGGTGAACCCGTCGTCCTGGATCAGTGCCGTATGGTCACTGAACTTCTTAAAATTCCACATCATATTTCTCTGCGAGGATCTCCATTCCTTTTTCGTAAGAGTTGAGGTCGATGATATCATCGGTTTCCATCATGATGTCGAACGCGTCTTCCAGAGCCGCGATCAGCGTCATATGCCCGACGGAATCCCAGGCCGGAATCTCGGTATACTTCAGGCCGGGAAGCTGACCGGCTTCGATCTCAAAGGTTTCCATGAAAGCGTTATCGTATTTTTCCTTATTGTTCATGCCTATTTCGCGGAGTTCCGCGCTCCGTTACTTAATCTCCTCTCTTTAAAACATCTGAAAGCATTAAAATATATTCTATAATACCATATTTCCCTTATTAATAAAAGCACCTCTTTCCAGATTGTTCGGGACTGAAAAAAGGCGCTTTTTCGCGTTTTTATGATCCAGAGGAGCCGGATTATTCCTCACTCAGTTTCTCCACCAGCTCGACCATCGCGTCCACCGTATTGAAGTTATACGGCTCCAGCTCTTCGGCATCGATCATGACATCAAAGGTTTCGTTTAATTCGCCCACGATGCTGATGATGTCAAAGGAATCCAGGATCTTATCATCGATCAGTTTGTTCTCGTTCAGGAAATCGACATCCGGGCGGATCTCCTGGAGAATCTCTAAAATTTTCTCTTTCATAGCGGTTTCGGCTCCTTTCTGTATGGCATAAGCTTACTCTATTTTTGCCGATTAATCAATAGATATTGACGGCAGGAGCGGCCGTTGGGCACGGCTCCCAGTTTGGCATGCATGGCCAGGGATTTCAGGTTATCCGCGGCCGCCCAGCCCATCACCCGGTCGGCTCCTTCATCGGCTCCGTCCGCGAATCCGTAGGCCAGGACAATCGTGCCGAGTCCCTTGCGGCGATGATTCGGACTTACGACCGTATGCCGCCATTCGCTGCGCCTTCCTTCGTTCTTCCACCAGTTTACCGCCGCGAGTTCTCCGTCGGGGGCCAGGATGCAGATCACATGCTCGCCCTCTTTACGAATCATATGGTCCAGCGGAATATCGGTCGGTTCCAGATACGTCTGCCACAGCCCGACGACCTCCCGAAAACGGCTTTCATCCTCACAGAGCACGGCGCGATAGCCTTCGCTTTCCACCTGCGAGAGCCCTTCCTTAAGCTGCCGGCGGATCGATTCCCCGTGTTCGCGCAGGCTGGCTTCGAGCTGCAGATTCTCTTTCAGGAACGTGAACCCGGCTTCCAGGATCTTCGCCTCTTCCCCGGCTCCTTGGTCGGCTTCCCGCCCGGTCAGCTGCTGTTCCAACAGGAATACGCCTTCGGCTTCCGGCCGCGGAATCCGGCTTCCCGCCGCGAGAAAATAGAGGATATTCCGATAGCGTTCCTCATCCTGAAAGAGCAGCACGCCCTGCGGATAGACTTCCTGATACAAGCCGCCCCGCTCGATCACCGGGATAAGCGAAGCGAGCATGGCGTGAAAATTACTGTCGATTTTCCCATGCTCATTCTTATTGATCCGAATGATCTCCTTCAGATCGGCCAACGTCTCAATGCGACGCATAAATCCTGTTCCTTTCCCGGTTCCAAGGCGCTTTTCGCGGTGCGCCTCTTTCCGTCAGAATTTCTCATAGATAAAGCCGCCGCCGGCAACGCCCGGTCCGTAGATCCCGAAAATGAGGACCAGGATCAGGGCGCCGCAGTAG
>CADBNG010000091.1 GCA_902795985.1 uncultured Lachnospiraceae bacterium | reverse complement strand
CCAAACGAGTTTGAAGACAATTTGCTGCCGGAACTTGCCTCCGGTCTTTGAGGTATGCTTACGCCGAATTTGACCGGAGGCTTAGTGAAGACGCAAATTGGCTGAAAAGGAGGACGCCTGTCGGCGGGCTGTGGTTTTTCTTCGATCGTCCGGTTCCGGCAAACCGACCCAAAAGGGACGGGGCAGGGGAGCGAAGGGGACTGTCCCCTTCGCTCCGGCCGAACCAATGGGGACGGAGCAGGGGGCGAAGGGGACTGTCCCCTTCGCCACGGGCGAAAACGGCTGCCGGTCAATGCCGGCAGCCCCAGTTCATCCTCTTGTCTTTTTCCGTCCCTCCAGTCTCTTCCGGAGATCCAGGGAAACGTCTCCTTCGTCCTCCTCCGGCAGGTATCGGGCCAGAATCGAAAACCCTTTTTCTTCCGCAAACACGGAAAGCTTTTCCTCGGCTTCCGCATTCTGTGGTGAAACCAGGACCAGCGGGGATCCGTGCCCCCCGGTTTTTTCCAGCACTTCCGGAATTCGTTCCGGTTCATCCGTGACCACAAAAACCAGATCGCTGGCGCCGAAACTTCTTTTGTGTTTTTTCAGTTTGTTCCGGTTATAGTCCAGATACTCCGGATAGCAGGAAAAAGCGCCGGCAAGGCGTTCCGCCGTATGCGGCATTTCTTCCGATCCGAAATGGAGGACGCTCACGCGATAGCTGTTTTCCAGCAGATCCGGTCTTCGCTCCTTCGTTCTCTGAAGGGACTGTTCATGCCGCCACTGTTCGATTTTTCCGTGATCTCCGGAAAGGAGCACTTCCGGCACCCGGCGTCCGTGCCATTCCTCAGGCCGTGTGTACTGGGGATATTCCAGCAGATTGTCCTGGAAAGATTCGACGCGGGAGGAATCTTCGTTATGAAGGACCCCCGGAACAAAGCGGGACACCGCGTCGATCAGGACGCAGGCTCCCAGTTCTCCGCCGGTCAGGACGTAATCCCCGATGGAAATGTTGTCCGTAACCTCTTCTTCCAGCACCCGTTCATCGATTCCCTCGTAATGTCCGCACAGCAGAATCAGTTCGTCTTCCCGGGCCAGCTCCTCCACCAGGGTCTGGTTCAGCACCTTTGCCGCGGGCGTCAGATAGATCACCCGCGTCCCCGGCCCTGCCTTTTCCTTCACCGAACGGATGGCGCGGCTGATGGGTTCCGGCTCGAAAACCATGCCGGCGCCGCCTCCGTAGGGATAATCGTCCACCCGGCAGGTGCCGTGGATTGAAAAATCCCGGATATTCGTAACGTCCAGCGTGATGGCGCCGGAATCAATCGCCCGGCCAAGAATACTTGTCCGGGCGGTTCGTTCAATCATATCCGGGAATAATGTCAGAACATGAAATATCATATGCTCGTTGTGATCAGGCGGATCACGCTCATCAGGTCAGTGGTTCCGAATTCGGCGTTTGTGCGGGTGCGGAGATAAATGATCCCGATGACCCACAGGACAACAGCCAGCGCTCCGATAATGATTCCGAGCCAGGCAAGGATTCTTCCCCTGCGGGGACGTCCGGATCCGCTTCCGTGCAGGCCCAGAAGACCGAAAACAATGCCCAGCGCCGCAGGAACAAAGAAGATCAGGGCGATCCCGATGTTCAGGAAAGAAAGCAGGCAGGCATAACCGCCGGCAAAAACGCCGATGATTGCGAAGATCAGGGAAAGCACCGCAAACAGGCTGATCGGCTTTGCTTTTCTTTCCGCGCGGGTTTCACGGACGGGTTTTTCCTCAACCGGTTTTTCTTTTTTGGGACGTTTCGGTTCCGCCTCCGGACGATTTCCGCTGTCTGCGGCAGCCCAGGCTGCGGCCCCTGCTGCAGGAGCGGCGGCGGCCGGTTTTACCGGGATGGATTCCGGAGTATCCTTCGGGATCTCCGGTTCCGGAGCCGGAGGGAAGATTTCCGCCTGTTCTTCCACGTCATATTGCTGCGGAACCTTCACCGGTACCGTCTCCCCGCCTTCGGGAAGAACCGTTGTATCCGAAAAATCTTCATCAAACGCCTCCGAAGCGGGGGCTTCGAGCGTAAGCTCCGGGATCTCCGTTTTCTCTTCCGCAGCGGTAAGAATGTCTTCCGCTTCCCCGAAAGGCTCCCCGCAGTTCGAGCAGAATTTCATGCTGTCTTCACAGACAGTTCCGCATTTGGCACAGGTTCTCATGAATCGTATCTCCCTTCCTCGCCGCCGGGCACTTCTTTCATTCCCCGGCAGGCTCCGTTATAAGACGAAAGCGGCAATGCCTGCCGCTTTATCGTCCTTAAAATCATTCATTTCAGCTCCGGTTTTTCAGGAAATCCGGGATCTGAATGTCTTTCTTCGGGACATTGCTGACGATCGGATCTTTTTTCGGAAGAACCGGATCAATCGCCGCCTGTTTCGCCGGAGCGGCCGTCGGCTTGTTGAAGGTCGGAAGGCTGAACCCGGTTGCCGGGAACTTTGCCTTGCGGTCTTCTTCGGCTTTCTTCAGATCCGCAACGCTGGCAACACTGGCTGTCGCGTCATCCAGGCCGGTGGCGATAACGGTGATCCGCGCGGAATCCGTAACGGAATCATCATACATCGCGCCGAAAATGATGTTGGCATCTTCTCCGGCAAGGTTCTGGACATAGCTTGCCGCGTCGTTGGCATCCATCAGGCTGATGTCGCCGGAAATATTGATGATCACGTGGCTCGCGCCTTCGATCGTCGTTTCAAGCAGCGGGCTGGAAACCGCCTGCTGAACGGCCTCGAGGGCTTTGTCCTCGCCCTTGGCTTCGCCGATACCGATATGGGCGATTCCCTTGTTGGTCATAACGGTCTGAACATCCGCGAAATCGAGGTTGATCAGAGCCGGCATGTTGATCAGGTCGGTAATGCCCTGCACGGACTGCTGAAGGACTTCATCCGCCTTCTTCAGCGCTTCCGGCATGGACGTACGGCGGTCCACGATCTCCAGCAGCTTGTCATTCGGGATAACGATCAGCGTATCCACGTTCTGTTT
>CADBNG010000090.1 GCA_902795985.1 uncultured Lachnospiraceae bacterium | reverse complement strand
TGTCGAGTACAACGATCTGATTGCCGACGCTCCGGGCGTGGGGATCGATTATCGGAATGAAACAACAGCCAGTTCCTATGACAATACATTCGAGTACAGCTTTGACGGGGTCCATTGGAAGCGGGCAAATGGAGCGAAAATCTCCCTGAGCCCCGGAACGGTCGGGAAGCACTTCTGGGTCCGTCTTGCGGCAACGGCAAATAACCTGGCCGGAAAAACGGCAAAGATCGCTGTCCCGCCGAGGCCGAGGCTGAAGAATGATCTGAGTGCTGTGATCACGGAAGGATACTATGTAATCAATGATCTGGAGAACGGGGAGTATTCCTACCGCATCGGTGATGACGAAGAAACCGCAGTCACCGGGAGCTTTTCCGTTTCAAACGGATCCGGAAGGATCGGTTATGCCGACAGGAACGGTAAAATCAGTATCTGTAAAGAAGCTCAGAGCGGGTCGTTCCGCTCGATGTCTGCGCAGATCGATTCCTACCGGGTCAGCCTGGAGAACGCGGCAGTCACGCTGGACCGGACAGAGTATCCTTACACCGGGGCACAGTGTAAGCCGGTTATCAAGGAGTTCCGCCTGAACGGGAAAACGTATCAGCCGAGACCGGTACTGGACTATCTTGCCGAATACCGGAACAATACGCAATCCGGTACGGCAGAAGCGGTATTTACGGGAATCGGTGATTATACGGGAACGGTGACCGTACCGTTCGTGATCCGGCAGGAGAATGTAGCCGTAACCGGCATCCGCCTGAATAAGACCTCCGCGGAACTCGCGACCAATGCTTCACTCCAGCTGAAGGCCACAATTACTCCGTCCAATGCCACGGACCAGACCGTCATCTGGACTTCCAGTGACACCTCGGTCGCAAAGGTGAGCAGCACGGGTAAAGTGACAGCCAAAAAATACGGAAAAGCGGTAATCACCGCTAAATCAACCAACGGCAAAAAAGCGACCTGCACGATCCAGACCCGTTTCTATGACGTGAACAACCCGGGCAAGTCATACTACGAAGCCGTTTACTGGGCGGTGGATCATCAGATCACCAGGTGCAAGGTGAACTTCCGGCCGGATGATACGACCACGCGCGGCGAGTTCGTCGCATTCCTGTACCGGCTTGCGGGAAATCCGGCTGTAACGTCACTGACGAATAAATTCACGGACGTGAAAACGGGAGCAAAGTTCCATAAAGAAATCAGCTGGGCTGTAGAAAAAGGGATCATCAAAGGCTTCGGAGACAAGACCTTCCGGCCGGAGGATCCTGTGACCCGGTCCCAGACGGCGATCATGATCTGGCGGTGGGCCGGGCGGCCGGAACCGAAGACAAAAAAGAACCCCTTCCCGGATGTCACGGGCAGCGGCGATTCCTTTAAGGCGATTCTTTGGGGATCAGAGAACGGCATCATTAACGGATCCAAGGGGAAATTCCTGCCGAACGATCTGTGCAGCAGGGCAAATACCGTAACATTTATGCATCGGTATAATCAGAAGTTCATGTGATCCGGCAGTAACCGGATTCAGAGGGGAAGACCGGAGCGATCCGCGTTTTCCTCTCTTTTTCTTAATTCCCAGAACGCAACGGCACTGGCGGCGGCCACATTCAGCGAATCCACGCCGTTTTGCATCGGGATCCGTATGACGGTATCGCATTCGTGAAGGGTCTCCGTAGAAAGGCCGGTGCTTTCCGTTCCCATAATAACGGCAATCCGGTCTTCTTCCCGCACCGAAAACGATCCGAGAGGCACCGAATCATCGGTCAGAGCCATGGCGAGAGTGCGGTATCCCAGGCTTTTCAGGCAGCGTACTCTGTCGCCTGCGGAGAGCCTTTCATCAAAAAACGTCCAGGGAATCTGAAAAACATTGCCCATACTGACGCGGGATGCCCGGCGGTAGAGCGGGTCGCTGCATCCTTTTGTGAGCAATACGGCATCCATTCCCAGCGCCGCTGCGGAGCGGAAAATCGCGCCGATGTTGGTAGGATTCTGGACTTCTTCCATAAGAACGACACGGGAAGCGCCCGAACAGACGTCGGTCAGAGAGGGCAGGACCTTTCGGCGCATGGCGCACATCAGCCCGCGGGCCAGTTTGTACCCGGCGATCTCCTTCAGGATATCATCCGTGCATACGTGGACGGGAAGATCATCGGCGCAGTTTGCAAACAATCCCAGGTTTTCATTCAGGATTTTTTCCTCCCCGAGAACGGAAAAAGGTTCGTATCCGGCTTTCAGCGCGCGCTCGATCACCATCGGGGTTTCCGCGATGAAAAGTCCGGGTTCCGGTTCGTAATAATGCCGCAGCCGGGTCTCCGCCCGGCTGTTGTACAGGGAAACCAGGGGATCTTCCAGATCTTTTATATATTGAATATTCAATGAAATCCTCCTTGTACGGCTGTATTGACAGCCTCTTTTTTGAAATGATATCATGATTTCATACGATACAGTATCTGGTTTTTACCGGAAATACAAGGAGGAAGAATGAAGAAAGTATTACGAGGTATCCTGATCTTTGCTGTTGTTCTGGCTGGTTCTCTTCTGATGAAGACCGCTGTCGTTTCGGCTGCGGACGATTTTGCCACGGTTCATACGAATTCTTCGTGGGATGTTAAAGACCGGTCTGTGAATGG
>CADBNG010000089.1 GCA_902795985.1 uncultured Lachnospiraceae bacterium | reverse complement strand
TGCCGCTGTCATGGAAGCGGGGCTGAAAAACGATGCCCTGATGGAAACCTTTTATGAAGTCGTCGGCGAAAAGCAGCCGAAGGGCCTCCCGTTTTCCGTCTTTGTGTTTCACGGGATTTACGATATTCCTCTGAAGGGCACGGACAAGGCTGAGCAGCATGAGTCCGAGGAGATTTACGAGTATCTGATCTGCACCCTCGCCCCGGTTTATGAGGAGTATAAAGTGGGCGAGCCTTACTGCGGTTTTCTGTATCCTTCATTTAAGAACCGCAGCTCCGATCCCTTCCATATTGCCGTTTATGAACAGAAGCCGGGCAGCGGCGGAGCGGAACTGAGGGAGGCGCTGGGCCTTTCCGAATGATCCGGACGCTTTCGGAAGAAAAAACGAAAAAAACCGAAAATTAAACTGCCGGTTGAAAGACAAACGGCCGGCAGTGTGATATAGTGGGTTTCACCGGAAGGATTACCGGGATAAAACAATAAATAAGAGCTAAGCATGGAGGAGCAGACACTCTCAGTCTGCCCTCATGCAAGGCTCTTTTTCATACTCCGGAAAACCGGGGCACCTCGAATAACGAAAGGAGAAATCGTTATGAACCTGAACGCAATGGATATGCAGTACGCAATGGATTACATCGTTTACATGATGATGGGAAGCTTCTTCGGGAAGGCTGAAGCCGTTTCCGGAAGCGAAGAGGAGAAGCGGAGGCTGCTGTACCTCTTCCTCGGGTACAACCGGCAGGTTGCGCTGGAGGAGGAGGCCGAGACGTTTTTCCGGAAGGACATCCTTCCGGATCTGCCCCGGGACTTCCTCGACGGAACGGTGAGGGTGCACTGGGGCACCGCGGCCTGAATCAGGGCGGGCGGGCCCCTGGAAGGTTTCCCCGGGCCGGGTTTTGCGTCCGGCCTTTCCCGTCAGCCGGGGAAGCCGGGCGTTACAGGGGATGCGGGAAGTACGTTTTAATGGATTCGCAGCGGATTTGAAAAATTGCACGAAATAACTTGCAGAACCGGAATTATAGTTACAGCATACGAAGCAATGAAGCGTAAAGGAGGGCATCTATGAATTATTCGCAGGCACTGTATCCGGAAGTCAGCACCGAACGTTTTGCGGAAAACGTGAAAACCCGCATGAAAGAGCAGGGAATCTCCGCAGCCCAGCTGCAGAGAATGATTCCGGTCGGCACGGTTCAGACCGTGTACAAATGGCTCTACGGAAAGAGCATTCCGGAATACGCAACCCTCTGCGCCCTTGCCCGCATCTTCGACGTGCACGTCGAGGAGCTGCTGGAGCCCCGCTTCCACTCGGAAATCGAACTGCCCGGTCCGCGTACTGCCGACCGGGCAGAAATTTTTACCGGCTTTTTTCGCCTCTTGCACTTCCGGCCTGAATGATCTATACTTCTTTTAACATAATAACCGCTGGGGGAGCACCTGCTGAGAGTGCGGCGACAAGCCGCTGACCCTTATGACCTGATCCGGATAATGCCGGCGAAGGGAAGCACGAATCAACGCGGAAAAAGGATCCCCCTGTATGGTATACAGGGGCTTTTTTGCGGGATCAGGAAGGACGCAGGAGTGCAGGGGAAAACCATCCCTGTCCCGGTCCGATCCCTGTGACCGTTATCCGCGGATGTCCCCGGCCTCAATAAGAGGAGGAATCATCATGGAACAGAAAAAAACGAAAAAAAGCTGGGAACTGAGGGATGTGATCATGATGGCCTGTCTTGGCCTGGTATTCGCGATCATCTATCTTGCGGTATTTAATGTGGGAATGGCCATTTCCGCAGCGCTGGCGGCAACCGGCCTGGCGGATTTCGCCTTCGACATCATCTACGGAATCTGGTTTATGGCCGGTACGCTGGGAGCCTACATTATCCGCAAACCCGGCGCCGGACTGATTTCCGAGCTGCTGGCCTCGGTCATTGAGCTGCTGTTCGGCAACTCCGGCGGCGTAGCCGTCGTGATCACCGGACTGATCCAGGGCGCCGGGACGGAAGCCGGTTTTGCCGCGTTCCGCTACCGGAAATGGAACCTGGCGTCCATGTCCCTGGCGGGCATCCTGTCCGGCTGCTTTATC
>CADBNG010000088.1 GCA_902795985.1 uncultured Lachnospiraceae bacterium | reverse complement strand
GACGATGACGTAAATATTGCCCGCACGGCAAAATTCGTGAAAGAAGAGCTGGGTGAAGACGTGGGAATCCATCTGCTTCCGTATCACAGGCTCGGTGAGTCGAAAAACGACAGCCTGGGAAAAGAAATGGATTTCAGCATTGAAGTGCCGTCGGATGAGCATATGGAACATCTGAAATCCATCGTGGAAGGATTCGGACTGTACAGCCAGATCGGGGGCTGACGAAGGAGGGGCTTTCATGGAGAACAAAGAATATCAGTACAGGCAAATCGTTCCGGACGTCTATATGCTTTATGGATTTCCGGAGGAGTGCAGCATTTACGCAGTTGTCGGTGAAAAGAAAGCGGCCGTGATCGACAGCGGAATGGGAACGGGCGAACTTCGGCGCGCAGTGGAAAAAATCGCGCCGGGACGTGAGATTATCGTCTTTAACACCCACTGTCATTTTGATCATTCCGCGGGGAACTTCCAGTTTCCGGAAGTGTATATTCATCCCGGCTGCTTTAAGGATCAGGACGAGACAGAAGCCCTGGAAGCCTCATGGGGAGAAAACAGTGAAAAACAGCCCCGTTATAATACCCGCAGGCTTCCTCTTCAGGAAGGGGATGTTTTTGATCTCGGCGGAGTGACGCTGGAAGTAATCGAAACGCCGGGCCATACCCCCGGATGCATCTGCCTGCTGGACCGGAAACACCGGATCCTCTTTGCCGGCGACCTGATTGTCAGCAGCGGGCATTGCGTCTGGATGCTGGATCATCTTCCCTGGGCAAAATTCTCCACGGTTTCTGTGGAGTGTTATCTTCGGTCCCTTCGTAAGATTGAAAGCCTGGGAGATGCTTATGACGGTTTCCTTGGAGGCCACGATGATCATATCCTGGGAAAAGAATACCTTCAGGAGATCATCCGTCTCGCGATATCGATCATCGACGGGACAGCAAAACCCTATCATCCGGAGATCCCCACTTTACCCGGCCAGGAACCGGTGACGTGCTGGCGGGTGGACGGAGATACGGTGCCGGCGGCAATCCTTTATCAGGACGAAGTAATTTTTGATAAGAACTGAGGTACAGGTCCATGGCGGAAAAACGTACGGCTGCGAAACTCGCGGAAGGAGTTACCCTTATCAAGGGTATTGATTTCGAATGCTGCATCTGGCTGGTGGAAGGCAACGAATCCGCCCTTCTGATCGAAACCGGCCTGGGCATCGGCGATCTGCGTTCGGAAGTGGAGGAGCTGACGAATCTTCCGTACAAAGTGGTGAACACCCACGGCCATGGCGACCACAGCGGCGGAAACTATCAGTTCGAACAGGTTTATATGTATGAGAAGGCCCTGCCCGGTGCCCGGGAAGCCCTTGAAATGACGGCAATGTTTGCCTCTCCCGAAGAGATCGCGGACATCCGCCGGCAGATGGAAGAAAGGCCGGCGGAGCCGGTTTTTATCTCTGAAGGATATGTGTTTGACTTGGGCGGGAGGACGCTGGAGGTGCTTGAAACCCCCGGCCATACGCCTGGGGACATCACCTTATATGACCGGGAAAACGGGCTTCTTTTCAGCGGGGACTGCATGCTGAAATACATGGATGTCCTGCTGGTCGTTCCCCAGACGGTATCCGTGGCCTGCTATGCTGAAAGCATACACAAGCTTGCTGCCCTGGAGGGAATCAAAGGTTTCTGCAGCGGTCATGACCGATGTATTATGCCCCGGTCCTTCCTGCAGGACTGCGCCGACTGCGCGGATGAGATCCTTGCCGGGACCGCGGATTGCTGTGAAGTGAATCCGCACCTGCCGGGAGTGGAGAACTGCATGCGGGCGGTGCATGGGGAGGCGGCAATTCTGTATCAGAGGGAGAGAATATGGTGAAGGTTATCACCGGAGGTGCCAAAATGCTTACACCGAGAGAAAATGCCCTGCGGGCACTGAACCACCAGATCCCGGAACGGATCGTCAATCTGATCAAAGACTGCAATATGCTGGGGACTTTTTTGTTGAAAGAAAAGGGACCCGCGAGCCCGGAGTATCCTATGGGAGGATCGGGCCCCGACTGGTTTGGCGTCATGTGGCGCTATGAACCGGCCAGCAAAGCGCCGATGGTCGATCCGGACTATCCCCCGATCCTGGACGATATCACGGAATGGAAAACCCAGGTAAAGTTTCCGGATCTTTCCGGAATCGATTTTAAAGCAGCGGCGGATGCGGACCTGAACAGTCCGAATTATGATCCGGACAAGCTCAACCAGGTCTGTATCATGTCCGGTCCGTTTGAGCGCCTGCTGGACTGCATGTCCACGGAGGATGCCCTCTGCGCGGTTCTGGAGGAGCCGCAGGCCTGCCGCGAGTTCTTCGACGCGATTATTGATTATAAGATCGAGCTGATCGACCGCCTGGCAGAGGTCTATCCCATCGACCTGATCGATTTTCACGATGACTGGGGCACCTCGATCAGCACCTTTATGTCTGTGGAGACCTGGAAGGAACTGCTGGCCGAACCCATCGGCCGGGTATGCCGGCATTGCAAGAGCAAAGGCATCCATATTCAGATTCATTCCTGCGGCAAGATCGAGACCCTGATCCCGGCCATGCTGGAGGCCGGTATCGAACACTGGTCCTCCTGCCAGGGAATGAATGATATCCCGCGTCTTGTTCACGAATACGGCGACCGCCTCACCTTTTTCGGCGGCATGGATATCCGGGACATCCAAAAGCCCGGCGTGACCAGGGAACAGGTCGAAGAGTACGCGGGGAAGCGGATCGATGACATCTGCCGGGGAGGGGTCGTATTCCCTCTGGGGAACAGCGGCGTGCCATTCCTTTCCGATGCGGTTCAGAAGGCGCTGGCGGAGCGGGCGGATTTCTTCAAGGATCCGAAGAACTGCGTACTGCCGTGACAGCAGAACAGTGAACAACGGAGAAAAGCCGTGTTTAGCCTTGAGGCATAAACACGGCTTTGTCTTCATCTTTCAAAACCTTTGTTGAAACAAGATGACCTTTTTTGAATCCGGAGCAGCTGAGCCCCCCTTCCCTTGCATTTTCCCCTCCAAATTGATAATATTAATTAGTTAATAAGGAGCGGAAATATGAGCAGACCCATCGTGGCCGTTGT
>CADBNG010000087.1 GCA_902795985.1 uncultured Lachnospiraceae bacterium | reverse complement strand
GCCTGATTTTCCAGGGATTCCAGAGTGAACTGTGTCGACTCGCGGTTAATGCTGTGCCTTTCCGCCAGTTCTTCCGTATAATCCTCCAGAAAATATACCCTTGTCTCGCTGCTGTCGAAGTGGCAGACCGTCGGCAGGAGATCCCATTCCACAACAGAAGCCTTCTCCCCCGGCTTTTTTTCGATCATCAGTTCTGCCGCCCCGCCAAGAACTGTCTCCGGATACGTCTGATGAGACATGAAGTTGCCCAGAGACCACCATACAATTCCTTCGTGCTTTTTGTCCGTGCGGATTTTCTCAAATCCCTGAAGGACATGCGGATGGGAGAGAATCAGCACATCCGCGCCTTCCCCGATCAGCTCCTCCGCAAATGCCCGCAGGGCGGAAGAGGGGCCTGCGCTGTATTCCTCCCCTGCGTGCAAAAAGCAGACGGAAAGGTCGCAGGCTTTCTCCGCCGCGCGGAGGCCGGCAAGCAGCCGGTCTTTCCCGGTCTGTCCGTCCCGGATAATATCTCCCAGCACATCCGCGCCGCCGGGATAATCGGGAGGGAGATACAGGCCGTTTGTACTTTCGGTATAGTTGAAAAATGCCATCCGGATACCGTTTTTTTCAACGGTTTCATACAGGTCGTCCGGATATATGTTATGTAAACCAACAAGGGGGATTTTCGGATAATACTTCTCCCAAAACGCCACGGTTTCTTCCACGCCCTGTATGCCGTTGTCATAGCTGTGATTCGTCGCGCCGAGTATGATATCGAAACCGGCGTCCACCAGCGCGTCTCCCATGGACTGCGGCGTCACAAACTGCGGATACCCGCTGCGCAGTTCCGGGTTCGACGTGAATACGGTTTCCTGGTTGACAACCGCCAAATCATAAGAAGATATTTTCTCTTTTACTTCGGTATAGATCGGCGAATAATCAAAGGTGTTTGTCTGCGGGTTCCAGGACCGTTCGTTCACGCTTTCATGGGCAAGATTGTCGCCCAGGGCGATCATCGAAACGGTTAATGTCAACGGTACCGGACCAGATAGAGTTTCCGCCTTCGGTTCCGCTGGTGCCGCAGAGTCCGAAATCGTTTCTTTCTCCTCCGGTACTGCCTGGGCTGCAGAGTCCGAAGCCGTTTGTGTCTCCTCCGGCACTTTCTGGGCTGCAGAGTCCGAAGCCGTTTTTTTCTTCTCCGGCACTGTTTGTGTTTCGGATTCGGAAACCTTTTGTGTCTCCTCCGGCACTTCCTGTGCTGCAGAAGCCAAAGCCGTTTGTTCCTCCGGTTTCTCATACATCGAAAAGCCCCAGAAATCCCACTCCCAGACGCTTTCCGTACCATTTCTTTCGCGCAGATGCAGCCGTCCATCCTCATCCATTGAGGCCTGCGCAATTTCGCGGCCGATATCGGAGGACATCCATTCCGCGCTGACGTTATCCTGTTCAAACCGGAACACAAACACATGCTGGGAGAACGCAGGGGTGTCTCTTTCTACCCAGAAAGGGCGGTACCGCCCGTAACTGCCATGCTTCCATGTGATCAGAATCAGTTCTTTTTTGCCGTCCTGATCCAGATCCGAGGCAAAAACGTCCATAACACGCCACAAAAGAGGAAACGAATACAGCGTTTCGCTTCCTCTTTGAATCGTTACATGCCTGTTTTTTAAAAGAACCGTTTCCTGCGTTCCGCTGCCGTCCAGATCTTCCGTAATTTCCGCGTTATTCCATTCGCACCACCGGGGCAGAAACGCGCCGGCGAACCACAAAAAGAACAGTACTGCCGCGGCTGCCGCGGCAGGCACAAGGATCCGGGCAATCTTTCGGCCCTTTCTCACGGCCGTACGGTAAAGTCGTCGGTCCAGTCTTCCGGCGAGACCGGATCTGCCGATGAGGAGGTTCCGTCACGATAGATGCCCATCCGGTACCGCCATTCCGAATCCGTCATCCGGTCGGAAAGCGGCTGCTCAAACTGGTAGAAACTGAAGACGCTGCCGGTGGCGATCTTCAAAACGCCTTCCACTTCAACAACAACATAGATCTGGTTCACGCCGCCGGTGCCCAGCTCCAGGACCGTTCCGCCGGGATCCGTCGCCACGTCCGTTACGATGGCCGCGGGGAATTCAAACACGTTGACTTTTGTTCCTTCATCCCGGTAGGCTTCCATCCAGAAATGCTCCAGGTCGCCGCCGTACTGGCGGATGCAGTCATATTCATCATCTGTACAGCTCTCGCCGGAAAGCTCCTTCTGGGCAATCGCGCAGAAGGTTTCCGCAAGCTGCTGAAGGCGGGCCAGATTCTCCTTGTCCTGGGGATCCAGCAGTCCGTAGTTCTCCAGTCCGGCAGCAGTAGCTTCCGAAAGTACCGCCAGCCGCGCGAACACTTCCGGCTCCGGCTCCACATAACCCCGGTCATCCTTGTCATCAGGATTGTCACCGCCCATTTCCGCCATGGCCTGTTTGGCATACAGGACGGTATCATGTTTCAGCTCCGTATAACTTCCGAGGAAGCTCTGCAGGTTTTTGCGTGTCCAGGCGTCGGACTGCATGAAAGACGGCCAGCCCTCGCCTTTTTTCTCCGTGAGCGGACGCAGCGTATACAGCCATCGGCTGGAAAGGCTGGACTCCCAGAGAGAATCCTCCGCGTCGTTCAGTTCCTGACGAAGCTCCTCCACCTTTTTCATATAGTTCGGATACCGGTCATTTCCCCGTTCCTCCAGGATCGAAAGCGCCGCGTCCGAGCCGAAAACCGCCGGAATATCCAGCGCGTCCGGTATCGTTCGGGCCGTCCCGTCCGATGCTTTTTCGATGCTGCTGTAGATCAGGTTCTGGAAAATCGCGGCATCGATGGAAAACCGCTGTCCCATAAAGCGGAAGCCGGTTTCCGGCGACTGTCCGGTTTCGTCCTTCTCCTGATACGGAATGGAATTGATTTTCGGCGGCTGCATTTGCGCCGTCAGCGCATGAAACGTCTTCCAGGCTTCGGTATTGCCGGCAAGATCCTTTACGTCCGCATCGGCTCCGTAGGCTTCTTCCAGCACCGGCCGGTACTCGTAATAGCCGTTGTCATCGCTTGCGCCGGCAAAGAAGGACGTTACGGCATAAATGGCTTCCCAAAGGGGAAGCGTCTCACTGTCGAGCGCCAGTGTCATCAGAAGCGCGCTGCGGTCGCTTTCTTCTTCGGACTGTTTGAAGTTGATCTGCCCGTACCACATCATCGCGCGGAAATAGGCTTCCAGCGCCGGATCTCCTTCGTAATATCCCCGGGGCCGGAACTGGCTGTAATCCACAAGGGTTCCGAAGATCGGAGAACTGCCGATGCCGTCGGCGGCATTGATCAGGGACAGTTCCTCCTGCACTTCATCGGAAACCTCCGATGGAACGGACACATCTCCCTCCAGGAGGGACGCGCCAACCGAAAAGAATGCCTCGTTCCGCAGGGCCGCTTCTTCAAATTCACTGCCTTTGAGCGTTTTGTACTGGCTGATGCTTTTATCCAGCATGGCGGCGCCGAGGTCCTGAAGCTTCACACTCAGATAATCCCTCTCCGTTGTTTTCAGAAGATAGCTGAAATACAGATGATAGGCGTGCATCAGGGAATCCACGGTTACGAAATTCGGGATGTACCGGTACCGGTTTCGCTCATAAATCTGATGAAACTCTTTCATGCCGGTTTCCTGAACCACGAATCCGTATTGTTCCAGAACATCTCCCTTTTCGTCCGAAAGGTTGAAATCTCCGGTATTCACCACATTGGAAAGGCCGGGACGAATCTTGTATTCCTTCACGGACGGGGTGCCGGCCTCCACTTTCGGGCCGCTGATTCCCGCGAAAAAGGACGGTCTCGGAAGCGCCTGGACCTGAATCGTTCCTGCCGCGTCCGAAGAGGAGCCGGCGTTTTCCTCTGTTTCGCTGGCGTTTTCCGTTGTTTCGCCGGCATTCTCCGCCGTACTCTCTGCGCTGTATCCTTCGTCATGGGGAAGAGCAGCCGATTCATGCGGAAGGGCTTCTGCAGAACTTCCGCTGTCTGATCCGTTTCCGTCAGCCGCCGTTTCTCTTTCTGCCGCAACGCTTTCCTGCGCAGCAGACACTTCGGACGTTTCTTTTGTATCTTCGTTGTTCCTTACATGTGTGACAACGGCAAAGGTAATCGCTGCCGCAACGCAGGCAACCGCGATCGGAACCAGGATCATCACCAGTAAAGAAAGGCCTCTTCCGGATCTTCCCGGATCCCCGTCATACGGTTCCTCCCCGTAGTCCTCATATAAATCCTCTTCATAAGGATCACTGTCCTCATAATATTCGTCCCTGAAAGACTGCTGCGGGCTCCGGACCTTAACGGTTTTATCCAGATCCTGTGCCGGGGGTACTGCGCCTGCCGATACGGTATGACCGGAACGGCGGCTGTTTTCCGGAGCTTTTCCCGCGTTTTCCGTCTCCGGCCGAACCGCATTATTTACCGGAGGTTCCGGATTGTTTTTGTTTTCCGCATCCGCAATGTTATTCCGCGCCGGGGCGCTCTCAACGGGGGCCCCGCAGAACTGACAGAATTTCGCTTTGTCCGGGATTTTCCGGCCGCATTTTACACAAAACATAGGCTTTCTCCATCAAATTTGGTCCTGTTTCTTTCAATTTAAACGGCGGATGATGCCCTGTCAAGTGCCCGCGCGGCTGCAGCTCCGGGGGTTTCTTGACATATTCCACACAGATGCTAAAATTGTACTGGATTTACAATGAGAACGTCGGGACAAGGGTGAGCAGTTGATAACGGATACAGTTTATAAACGATTGAAAATCGTGGAGATCTGCCTTTTTTTCTGTGCCTGCTTTGTCGCAGCCTCTACGATGGATATTACCCATGCGCCGGATGAAGCGATGCGTTATCCCATCGCCCGGTTTATTTATCAGAACGGCGCCCTCCCCAACGGGATGGAAGATTCCCTGATCAATCAGACCTGGGGCTTTTCCTATGCGATGTATCCCTATCTGACGTCGATCATCAGCGCGTTCTTCATGAAGATCGTATCCGTCTTTGCTTCCTCGGACACTTCCCTTCTGATCGCCGCCCGGATGACGAGCGTGCTTTCCGGAACCGGGGCGCTGATCCTCTGCTTCCGGATCGGGGAACAGATCTTCGACAACCGTTCGTTTTCCCTTCTTTTCAGCTCGCTGATCTGCTTTCTTCCGCAGTTTATTTTCCTTTGCAGTTATCAGAACAACGATTCCTTCGCGGTATTCTGCGGAGCGCTGATCATCTATTTCTGGACCCGGGCCTTAAAGACCGGCTGGAGCATGCGTTCGTGCATCGGGCTGGGCATCGGCTGCGGCCTGTGCGCGCTGTCGTACTATACCGCCTACATTTATCTGCTGGCGACGCTGATTCTGTACTTCGTGGACCGGATCCGCAAAAAGGACTCTTCAGTGGATATTACCGGAAAAGCCCTGGTCATTTTAGTGATCGCCTTCGCGATTGCCGGCTGGTTCTTTATCCGCAACGCCATGCTGCATAACGGCGATATTCTGGGCTTCCGGACGACGACGCTTTCCGCGGAAAAATACGCCATGGACGGCTTCCATCCGGACGAAATTCCCAATCCGAAGCATCTGGGATGGTCGATTCCCTTCACCTTCCTGAAGACCAAATGGCTTCCGACCGTGCTGGTGAGCTTTGTGGGCGTTTTCTCGTATATGTCCGTATTCATGCCGCTGTTCATTTATGTTCTTTACTACATTCTGCTGTTTTCCGGCTTCATCGGATTTGTCACCCGGCCTCTCGGGAAAAAGCCGGCCTCCCGGTCTTCCTTCCCGCCGCTGGTGCTGATCTGCTTCATCGTCATGATCTTCATGAACATTTTCCTGTTCATGTATAACGTTTATACCAGCGATTACCAGGCCCAGGGCCGGTATATGATGCCTTCCCTGCTGCCGATCATGCTGTTTGTGACCGAAGGGTTCCGGACCTTTTCCCGGCGGTTTTCCGCCCGCCTGATCGATCCCGCCGCCGACCGGTCCATCCGGCTTGCGGAAATCAAAAAGCGCGACGATGTGTTATGCGCCGCGCTCATTATCGCTTATGTCGTTCTCTGCCTGATCTCGTATTTCGGATACCTGATCCCGGGATGCCGCCTGTAACGGCTTCTCACATCTTATGGGCTTTCAGCCAAACCAGCAGCACCGAAACGTCCGCGGGAGAAACTCCCTGGATCCGGCCTGCCTGCCCGATATTCTCCGGGCGGAACCGTTTTAATTTCTGACGGGCTTCCAGCCGCAGGCTTCCCACAAGATCGTAATCCAGATCCTCCGGGATCTTTCTTTTTTCCTGTTTTTTGAACTGCTGGACCTGCCGGATCTGACGGTCGATGTATCCTTCGTATTTCAGCTGAATATTCACCTGCAGAGCCGTGTCTTCCGGCAATTCCGGACGATCCTTATCCAGCGGCGCAATCGCCTCGTAGGACAGCTCCGGCCTGCGGACCAGCTCCGCAAGGGAAATTCCGGCGGTCAGCGGGGTGGAAGAGTGCTCCTCCAGAAAACGCCGTACATTTTCGGTCGTTCCGACATAGGTGGTTTTCAGTCTTTCCATTTCAGCCGCGGTATCGGCCCGTTTTTTCTCCACCTTTTCGAGCCTTTCGGAAGAAACCAGTCCCACCCGATGGCCGAATGCCGACAGACGGAGATCCGCATTGTCCTGGCGAAGAAGCAGCCGGTATTCCGCGCGGCTCGTCATCATACGGTAAGGCTCCATCATTTCCTTTGTCAGAAGATCGTCGATCAGTACGCCGATATAGGCTTCGGAGCGGTCCAGTACCAGCGGTTCTTCCCCTTTCTGCTTCATCGCCGCGTTAATTCCCGCGATCAGTCCCTGGGCCGCGGCTTCTTCATAGCCGGAGCTGCCGTTGGACTGCCCGGCACTGAACAGGCCGGAAATGGTCTTGAACTCCAGCGTGCTCTTCAGCTGGACCGGGTCGATGCAGTCGTACTCGATGGCATAGGCCATCCGGATAATATGCACATGCTCCAGTCCCGCAATGGTATGATACATGGCATACTGCACGTCCTCCGGAAGAGAGCTGGACATTCCGGAAAGATACAGTTCATTGGTGGACAATCCTTCCGGCTCAATGAAAATCTGGTGCCGGTCTTTTTCCGGAAACCGCATGACCTTGTCCTCGATGGAAGGGCAGTACCGCGGACCGGTCCCTTTGATCGCCCCGGAAAAAAGCGGGGAACGGTCGATGTTTTCCCGGATAATCCGGTGGGTTTCCTCGTTCGTATACGTCAGCCAGCAGGAAACCTGTTCCTTCTGGATCGAGGCGGGATCCGTGGAAAAGGAGAAGGGAATGATGGGATCGTCCCCTTTCTGTTCCGTCATTTTTGAAAAATCCACGGTCCTCCGGTCGACACGGGCCGGGGTTCCGGTCTTGAAGCGCAGCACGCGGATGCCGTTTTCAATCAGGGAAGCGGTCAGATGATTGGCCGCAAGCATGCCGTTCGGTCCGGTGTTCTGACGGACTTCCCCGCGGATGCAGCTGGCATTCAGATAGACGCCGGTGCACAGGATGACGGATTTTGTCCGGTAGGTGATCCCGGAAATGGTTTTTACGCCGGTGCAGACACCGTCCTCGACCATAATTTCCGATACTTCGGTCTGGACAATCACCAGATTCTCTGTGTTTTCCAGCACTTTGCGCATGCTTTTGCTGTATTCGCTTTTATCCGCCTGGGCGCGGAGCGAATGAACTGCCGGGCCCTTGGAGGCGTTCAGCATTTTCGACTGGATAAATGTCCGGTCAATGTTTCTGCCCATTTCCCCTCCCAGGGCGTCCAGTTCCCGGACCAGATGGCCTTTGGAGGTTCCCCCGATGTTCGGATTGCAGGGCATAAAGGCAATGCCTTCCATGCTGACGGTGAAAAGCACCGTGGAAAGCCCGAGCCTCGCGCAGGCGAGCGCCGCTTCGCAGCCGGCATGCCCGGCGCCGATGACCGCCGCGTCATAGTTTTCTTCGATTTTTATTGTTTTCAGGTCCATTCAGGTCACTTTCCCATACAGAATTTGCTGAATATCGTATCCACCAGGTCTTCCGAGGCATTACCTCCGATAATCCGGTCCAGCGCCGAAACCGCTCCGTAAAGATCCGCCGCGTAGACGTCTTCCGGTATGCCGCAGGAAACAGCGGATTCCACATTTTCCAGCAGTTCCCCTGTTTCTTCCAGGGCGGCCTTGTGCCGGGCATTGGTGATATAGACTTCGTCATTAAAGCGGATTTCCCCGTTGAAAAACAGGTCCCGGATCGTTTTTTTCAGTTCGTCGATTCCGCTGCCGCTGACGGCGGCCGTGACGACGACCGGTCCGTCAAAGAAGGCTTTCAGTTCTTCTTCCGTGGTTTTTGAAGGAAGATCCTCCTTGTTCAATACCAGAATCACTTTTTTCCCGGAAACTTTCTGAAGGATTTCCCGGTCTTCTTCATCCGCCGGAACGGAAGCATCGGCAATATAAAGAATCAGGTCCGCGTCTTCCGCTTCCTGCAGCGCGCGGCCGATGCCGATTTCTTCGACCTTATCCCCGGGCCGGCGGATTCCCGCGGTATCGGCAAGAATCAGGCCGATTCCGTCAATGGAGAGATTTTCCGTTAAAACGTCCCGGGTTGTTCCGGGAATTTCCGTCACGATGGCCCTTTCCTTCCCGGTCAGGGCGTTCAGGATCGAGGATTTTCCGGCATTCGGTTTTCCGAGGATCACCGTACGGATTCCTTCCCCGATGTATTTTCCCTGCTCCGCAGTGGAAAGGAGGTTTTCGATCTGCTCTTTCGCGCTGCACAGACGGGCAAGAAGCGTCTCTTCATAACCGTCCAGCGTATAATGCTCCGGATCGTCCAGGGCAGATTCAATAAAGGCGAGTTCCTCCAGAAGAAGGGTCCGCAGCCCGGAAATTTTATTGTACAGACTTCCGGCAAGCTGTGAGGCGGAGGATTCCTGGGCATACCGGCTCTTTGCCGATATGATATCCATCACGGCTTCCGCTCTGGAAAGATCGATCCGGCCGTTCAGAAACGCCCTTTTGGTGAATTCCCCGGGTTCGGCAATCCTCGCTCCGCTGCGAAGGACCGCTTCCAGCACGCTGTTCGTCGCGAAAACACCGCCATGGCACTGAAGCTCCACCGTATCTTCCCCTGTATAGGAATGGGGTGCCCGAAGAACCATGGCCAAAACTTCGTCCAGAAGCTGTCCGTCCTGTTCGATCCAGCCGTAATGAACGGTATTGCCTTTCTGATCCGCCAGTTTTTTTCCGGACGGCCCACGGAAAATCCGGTCGGCCACTTCCGATGCTTTTTCACCGCTGATCCGGACGATCCCGATGCCGGCCGGTGCCTGCGCCGTACTGATCGCCACGATCGTTTCTTCTGAGAATACGTCCATCTTTTATACCCGAAAGGGCGGCCCCTTCCCCTGCTTAAGGAGCAGATCGCCGCCCTTTTTGCGCTTTCCGCCGGATTTTTCCGGCCTCGGCTGTTTCCCGGACGGGAAGGACCCGTCCTTTTTTCTTACTGTCTGCGAACCGGTTTTACCACCACATGACGGTAGGGCTCGCTGCCTTCGCTGAACGTTTCCACGTTCCGGTTGGGCTGCAGCGCCGAATGGATAATCCTTCTCTCATAAGGATTCATCGGCTCAAGAACAACGGTCTTGCCGGTCTTTTTAACCTTGCTCGCGATGTTCTTTGCCAGATTTTCCAGCGTTTCTTTTCTTCTGCGGCGGTAATCTTCCGTATCCAGTTTGACCCGGACGTATTCGTCCTTGTTTTCCTTGTTTATAACAAGGCTCGTCAGATACTGGAGGGAATCCAGGGTCTGTCCTCTTTTTCCGATCAGGACACCCATTTCATCCCCGGTGAATTCCGCGCACAGGCAGCCTTCTTCAGTGTCATAGTCCATGGTGATCTCACTCTCGATTCCCATGGCGGAGAAGGTTCCTTTCAGGAAGGTTTCCGCGGCTTCCTTCATCTTTTCGATTTCTTCTTCCGTCTTGACCGGAACCTTACGCTCCCGGACCGGCTTCGGCGCTTCTTCCGCCTTCACTTTCTTTTCCTGGGGAACGTTCTTTTTCTTTTCATTCTTTCTCTGGTTCTTCTGTTCCGGCTTAACGGCTTTTTCCGTTTCGGGTTTCTTTTCTTTTTTTGCCGCTTCTTTCGCCGCTGCCTTCGCCGCTTCGCGGGCGGCTTTTTCTTCCGCCTTCTTTTCCGCAAGGGCTTCCGCTTCCAGATCCGCTTTGCGGCAGACTCTTATCTGGGCCGGCTTTTTTCCGAAACCGAGAAATCCCGGGTTTCCTTCGCTGATCACGACGATGTCCAGTTCATCACTCGGAATTCCCAGATCGATAGTCGCTTTTGTGATCGCTTCTTCTTTTGTTGCGGCAGATACTTCAATATATTCCATTTTCTACCTCTTTTTTACTTCTTTCTTCTCTTCCCGGACTTCGTCGACGTGCTCTTATGCGCGTCATTATACCGGTTCACCATATTGACCTTCGAGAACATGCTGTTCGGATTGTCGCTCTGATAGGTGGAAGAGGCTCCGTCATCACCGGATTTTCCTGCCGCACTGTTATTGTACGTCCGGATATTCTTACGGCTGGCATAAGCCTGGGCATTGACTCTGGAACGGTCCACCGCATCCTTTTCGTTCACGGTATTGGCTTTCTTTCTCTTTTTCTTCTTCGCGGCCTTTTCCAGATTCTTCTTGATCATTTCCTCCATATCAACCTTCATCATGCTGCGGTTGATAAAGACCATCTGGACGGCACGCAGGATAGCGCCGGTAATCCAGTAAATGCCGACACCGAAGGAAAGAGTGGCGCAGATGAATGCCGAGAAGATCGGCATGATCAGGGTCATGCTCTTCATGGTGGCCGCCATCTGGTTGTTGTCATCCGTGGCCTGCTGGGGCTGGAGTTTTACTCCGACCCACTGGGTCAGCCAGGCAAGAACCGGAATCAGGATGGCAAGGATAAGGAAGCCCCAGGAACCGTTTGAAGCGGATTCTTTCATAATATCCCACGGGGACATGGCAATGTTCATGCCCATGAAATAATTTACATGCTTCAGATTGGAGCTTAAGGATGTAATATCCGTAGTCAGCGAGGAAAAGGTGCTAATCTCCGTAAGAGAAGTCCATTGAGACGGCTTTAAAAGATACAGGGCATCGATAACATTTGCCTGGGTCAGGGTCTCACCGACACGTACATTGATCCGGTTGTCGGTAATGAACTGAGCCATGGCGCTTGCGCCGCCGGGAAGAGCAAGGATCTTATCCGCAAGACCGGAAAAGATGCTGCCGATCCGGGAAATATATCCCGGAATGTGATAGATAACCTGGTACACTCCGATCAGGAGGACCATCTGGAAG
>CADBNG010000086.1 GCA_902795985.1 uncultured Lachnospiraceae bacterium | reverse complement strand
GCGGATTATCTCGTCGGCAAGGGCCTGCCCTTCCGGGAGGCGTACAAGATTTCCGGGAAGATCGTGGCGGAATGTATTGAGAAAAAATGTGTCCTCGAGACACTTCCGCTGGAGGCTTATAAGGCGCACAGTGATCTTTTTGATGAGGGCGTGTATGACGCCATCAACCTGGAGAACTGCGTGAACCGGCGGATCAGCCGGGGCGGCACCGGACCGGAATCGGTCCGCGAACAGCTGAATTATGTACGGATGACGCTGAATCCGCCGCAGCCGGAAGTAGAGTATTAAAACGCGGCATATTATAGAAGGCAACGAGCCGAAACCCGACATGAAGGAGGGACTATGATTTACAAGGATTTTAAAGGACAGAAGCTGTCTGCACTGGGATTTGGAGCCATGCGCCTGCCGGTCATCGACGGAAACGACGATAAGATCGATGTGGAACAGACGCAGAAGATGGTGGATCTCGCCATGGAAAAGGGCGTGAATTACTTTGATACGGCCTGGGGTTATCATGGCGGATATTCTGAGACTGTGATGGGCGAGTGCCTGAAGAAGTACGACCGGAGCAGCTTTTATATCGCGACGAAATTCCCGGGCTATGACAAAAACAATCACGGGAAGGCAAAGGAGATCTTCGAGAAGCAGCTGGAAAAGCTGCAGGTGGATTATATCGATTTTTACATGGCCCACAACGTCTGTGAGCTGAACATCGAGCTCTATCTGGATCCCCAGTATCCGGATATTGAGTATTTAATTGAACAGAAAAAGGCCGGCCGCATCCGTCATCTGGGCTTTTCCGCCCACGGGGATATCCCGACGGTCCGCCGGTTCCTGGAAAAATACGGAGAACACATGGAATTCTGCCAGATCCAGCTCAACTATGTGGACTGGAAGCTGCAGGACGCGAAGGGAAAAGTGGAAATGCTTGCGGAGTACGGCATCCCCGTCTGGGTCATGGAACCCCTGCGCGGCGGCATGCTGACAAGGCTGAACGAGGAACGCGCCGCGATTCTTGAAAAGGCCGCTCCCGGCCGCACTCAGGCGGAATGGGCCTTCCGTTTCCTTCAGGGAATTCCGGAAGTCTGCGTAATCCTTTCCGGCATGTCGGACTATGAGCAGACCGTGCAGAACATCGCGACCTTCGAGCAGGATCTTCCCCTGACGGAGGAGGAGAGCGCCGCGGTGGAAGCGGTGGCGGACAGCATCATTTCCGAGAAATCCGTCCCCTGCACCGCATGCCGCTACTGCACCCATTACTGCCCCATGGAACTGGATATCCCGAAGCTGATATATGCCCGGAACGAACTGGAAGTGACCGGCGGAGGTTTCCTGCCTCTGTTCCTGGTCAATTCCCTCCCCTCCGGAAAGAAACCCTCCGACTGCGTCTCCTGCGGCAGCTGCATGACCGTCTGCCCGCAGCAGATCAACATCCCGGAGGTTATGGCGGAGCTGGCACTGAAGGTCAGCAAAATCAAGTTTTAACAACACAAAGGGGACAGAGCAGGGAGCGAAGGGGACTGTCCCCAACGGACCCGGACCCGAAGGGGACGGAGCAGGGGGGCGAAAGGGACTGTCCCCAACGGACCCGAAGGGAACGGAGCAGGGAGCGAAAGGGACTGTCCCCAACGACTCCCCAATGGCTTCCCAACGTCTCAAAGCGGAGACAGAATTATGATTTACAGACAGGATAAATACGGACGGCCGATTTCCCTGCTGGGTTACGGCTGCATGCGCTTCACACGTAAAGGGAGAAGCATCGATGTCGAAAAGGCGGCACAGGAGATCCTTGCGGCGGTTGAGGGCGGTGTGAATTATTTTGACACGGCATATCTCTATTCCGGCAGCGAAGAAGCGCTGGGGACGATTGTCGAAAAGTACGGCCTGCGGGATAAGATCAATATCGCGACGAAGCTGCCCCAGTATCTGGTGCGCAATGCCACAGGAATCGACAAATATTTCGACGAGTCCATGTCCCGCCTGAAAACGGACCGGATCGATTATTTTCTCTTCCATTTCGTGACCTCTTATTCCCAGTGGGAACGGCTGAAGTCCATGGATATCGAGAACTGGATCGCGAAGAAAAAGCAGTCCGGCGAAATCCGGAACATCGGCTTCTCCTATCACGGAAATACGGAAGAGTTTTTAAAGGTGTTAAATGCCTATGACTGGGATTTCTGCCAGATCCAGTACAATTACGTGGATGAAAAATCCCAGGCAGGCCGGGACGGTCTTCGGGCCGCGGCGGAAAAAGGCATTCCCGTGGTCATTATGGAACCCCTGCGCGGCGGAAAGCTGGTGAATCAGCTGCCGGCCAAGGCCGTTCAGTGTCTGAAGGAAAGCCCGGCAGGCTATTCGCCGGCCGAAATCGGCCTTCGCTGGCTCTACGACCAGCCGGAAGTCACCTGTGTCCTTTCCGGTATGAATTCATTGGAAATGGTGCGGGAAAACTGCCGCGTTGCTTCCGAAGCGGACGCCGGCTGCCTGACGGAAGAAGACCGGGAGATCATCCAGAAGATCAAGGGTTTCATTGCGGAAAGTGAAAAGGTCGGCTGTACAGGCTGCCGTTACTGCATGCCCTGCCCTGCCGGCGTCGATATCCCGCTGACATTCCAGTGCTATAACCAGATGGCTGTCGGGAAAAAATTCGCCACTCGTTTTGAATATTATCAGGCTGCCGGCCTGAGGGAAAAGACCGGCTTCCCCGGCAACTGCATCGGCTGCGGAAAATGCGAACAGCACTGCCCGCAGAGCCTGCCCATCCGGCAGAAATTAAAGGAAGCGGAGAAAGCGCTCCTGCCGGGCCCGTATAAGCTGGGCGTGACAATTGCAAGAAAGTTTTTGCTGAAGAAGTGATAAAACGTTAATACGTAACGAAACCGTGCATACATTGACAAGAACCGATTAAACCGATAAAATAAAAACGCTCCTGTATGGAGCAAGGGTACTGTGTCACAGGCGGCGGCCCACCGACTGCAAAGGAGGTGAGGCCTATGCGGATTACGATACATCTGGGTCGTTTTACGATCACAGTAATCGTGAAAAGCAGAAACCGCCACTCCGAACAGTGACGGTTTCTTGTAAATAATACAAAAACCCAAATTGGCGGGCCGCTGTCTGCGGCAGTGCCTTTTGTGATTCAATAGTAACTTCAGCAAGCCGTTCTGTCAAGCATCCGACTCGGAAATAATACGTTAAGAAAAAAGATATACGCAAAAACGTTATTCCACTTAATGGATCCGGCCTGCTTTATTTTTGAATCATTCAACATAAATCTGAGGAAGTCCCATGAAATTCGTTATCCAGCGTGTACAATACGCCACTCTCACCATTGATCAGAAGGAAACGGCCGCCATCGGTCCCGGCCTTATGGTCCTGTGCGGGATCGCCCGCACCGATACGGAAGCCATTGCCGATAAAATGGTCAAAAAGCTCTGCAGCCTGCGGATCTTTGAAGACGCCGAAGGGAAAACCAATCTTTCCCTGGCCGACGTGGACGGAGAGCTGATGATCATCTCCCAGTTCACGCTGTACGCGGACTGCAAAAAGGGCAACCGCCCCAGCTTCTTCCATGCCGGCCCGCCGGAAATCGCCGAGCCGCTGTATCAGTATATCCTCCGGGAAGCGGAAAAATACCGTCCCGGCGTCAAAGCCGGTGTATTCGGGGCCGAGATGAAGATCTCACTGCTGAACGACGGTCCGTTTACGATTGTTCTGGATTCGGAAGAACTCGGTATCTGATTTTGGCGACAGAGAACCGTCCCCTGTCGCCATAAAACAAATCAGCACAGCCCGCCTGCTATAGTGTTCTCATCAATAAAAACCAACGGTTAAAACCAGGGAGGAATATGATGAGAACAATTACTTTATCCGTGAAAAAACTGTTCAGGAAATCCATTCTTATGCTTTGTGTGCTGGCCCTGACGGCGTCCTGCTTTCAGTTAACAGCCCATGCGGCAGCGCTTGTCTGGCCTGTCCCTTCGTCACATTCGCTGAGCCAGCATTTTCATGACGGAAATGCCATTGATATTTCAGCGCCGACCGGAGCGACGATCGTGGCCGCGATGAGCGGAAAAGTCACCACCATCCACAAATGCGAAAAAACCCATCTGAATTACGGGGACTGCAATGGCTTCGGCACCGGCCTGGTAATCCTTGGGGATGACGGCCGCGCCTATCAGTACGCGCATATGCAGGCAGGCAGCATTCCCGCGAACGTTTACTATGGCGCCAGGGTCAGCGCCGGACAGATGATCGGCCGCGTGGGAAAGACAGGATACGCAACGGGACCGCATCTTCATTTCGGCATCTCCTACAACAGAAACTACTGGGAAGCCGGTCCGAATCCGGAATATCAGGCCTACGGAAGCGTCGGCCAGGACCTTTCCAGCGTGAAAATCGGTTCTCAGAGCGCCGCGAACATCACAAAGACAAACGCGAAGCTTTCGGCCACCCTTTATAAGAGCCCGGGGATCAACGCAAGCAACTGCGGTATCTATCTGGGCACGTCGTCCGGAGGCATGACCAAACGCAATGTGGAATCGATTGGTTCGGCCACCAATAACTACAACGGCGGGAAAAGCTTCAATATCTGGTATGATCTGACCGGCGAACTGGGCATCGTGCTGAATCCGGGAACCACGTATTATTACCGGTTTTACGCAACCGTCAACGGCAAAGAGATTCAGGGGCCGACGGCTTCCTTTAAAACCGCCGACAATCCGAAGCCGGTGGTAAAGCCCACTGCCAAGAAGCAG
>CADBNG010000085.1 GCA_902795985.1 uncultured Lachnospiraceae bacterium | reverse complement strand
GAAAAAGCTCTACGAGGAAAACGGCTGGACGCTGAAAGTTTTCCATCTGGAAGAAGCGGAAGTACAGTTTATTGATCTGATGACGGTTAAAGAGGACTTCACTATTTAAGCGCGCATTAACGCAAAGATGACAGGAGAACTGCAGCATGGAAATTCCCATCACAGAGATCGGGCCGGTCTGGATCGGTCAGACGGAAAATAAAGAGGCCGGTACAGGTTGTACGGTCCTGATCAGCAAAGAAGGAATGCCGGCCGGGCTGGATATCCGGGGCGGCGGGCCGGCCTCCCGTGAGAGCGCGCTGCTGGATCCGCTCACGGCTGCGCAGGTGGTCCACGCGATCGTTCTGGCAGGCGGGAGCGCCTTCGGCCTCGAAGCGGCAGGCGGCGTGATGGAATATCTGGAGCAGCAGGACATCGGCTTTGACACCGGCGCGGCAAAGGTTCCGCTGGTGGTCCAGTCCTGCCTGTTTGACCTGACGGTTGCCTCCGCTGCCGTCCGGCCGGACCGAAAAATGGGTTATGAAGCGGCCCGCCTGGCGCTGGAATCCCCGAATTACCGGGACGGGAACTACGGGGCCGGCTGCGGAGCGACAGTCGGAAAAATCGGCGGGATGGATACCTGCATGAAAACCGGGATCGGCAGTTACGCAGTACAGATCGGGGAACTGAAGATCGGGGCAGTCGCTGCCGTTAATGCCCTTGGCGATATCTTTGACTGGAAGACCGGGGAAAAGATCGCCGGCCTCCTCACAGAGGACAGGACAGCGTTTCGCGATACAGCAGAGTTCATGAAGCAGAGCACAGAGGTGAAAGAGAACCGCTTCACGGACAATACCACCCTGGGTGTTGTCATCACGAACGCGGCTTTTAACAAATCCCAGCTGTGCAAAATTGCCGGAATGGCCCAGGACGGATACGCAAGGTCCATTCGTCCGGTCCACACCTCCGTGGACGGCGACAGCATCTATGCGGTTTCCGTCGGAGAGGTAAAAGCCGATCAGGATCTGGCGGGAGTTCTGGCCGCGGAAGTCATGAGCGAGGCCATCAAAAGGGCTGTGATGAATGCAGACAGCGCATACGGGTATCTTTCCGCGAAAGATTTTCATGCCTGAAAAGGAAAAAAACCGATATGTTGAATATGTTTAAGAAAATCAGGTTAAAGGGTATACTGCTTGGTATTGCGCTTTTTGCCATTCAGTTCGGGCTGTATTTCCTGGGCACGAAGCTCAGCGCCATGCTGGGCACAAATGCCTATGCTTTTAAATGGAAAATCCCGGCGCTGGACGATCTGTTCCCGATCGTTCCCTTTTTCGCGGTAATCTATCTTTATGCCTATTTCTTCTGGGTCTGCGCGCCGGTTGCGGTTTATGCGACGAAAAAACGGAACCTTATCAATTATCTTTGCGGGTATTTCCTGGCAATCCTGATCGGTTTCGTGTTTTTTGTCTTTGTCCCGACCTATATGGACCGTACGGAAGAAGGACTGATGGACTTCGCGGGACGTACCGGGATTTTCAACCGGATGCTGGCCTTTGTTTATTCCGCCGACGGAGGAAAAATTGCCTATAACCTGTTTCCGTCGTATCATTGCCTTGTCAGCACTTACAGCTATCTGGGAATCCGGAAACAGGAGGAGATTTCGAAGGGATACAAGATCTATTCCCTGATCCTTGCCATATTGATCTGCCTGTCGACCCTTCTGACAAAGCAGCATTATATAGTGGATCTGTTCAGCGGTGTCGGAATTGCCATTGTGTGTTACATTCTCATGAACCGGCTTGATCCGGGCGGGAGAAGAGAAAGAAAAAGAGCAGCGGTATCATAACAAAACAGCGATATGCGGGAGGTAAATATTATGGCATTTCGTGTTGTAGCAAGAGATCATTTAAAACCGGAATGCAGGGAAGCTGCATTCGAACTCTTAAAGGAGCTGATCGCGGCGACCCGCAAAGAGCCGGGAAACATTTCCTACCAGTACTGCCTGGACGTAAAAGATCCGGATTTCTGCGCCATGATCGAATGCTGGGAAACCGAAGAGGCCCTGCAGGCGCATCTTAAGAGCGAGCACTTCACCCGGATCATTCCGCAGCTGGGAGAAATGATGGCGGAGCCGACAAGGCTGGAGATCTATAAGGAAGAGCTTTAAAGCTGGCCTTCAGAAGAAAGAAGCGGAATAATACAGCGGCAGGGATTCCCTGCCGCTGCTTTTGCCATAAGGTTCTGCCATAATAATCATTCCGTCTGAAGATGATATTTCCGCGCCCGCTGAAGAAAAGCCTTTTCGGTGCCTTCCAGTATATCGCAGACTTCATGACGGACGGCGTCGTTGTCGGCGCTGCCCTGCATTTTAACTCTCACGAACTTGCTGTGGGAATCCATTGAGAGGATCATTTCCGGATCGGTATTGATGGCAATATTCGCGTTATGGGTCACGATGATCAGCTGACGGCGGTCTTTGGCTTTTTTCAGCTTCCGGACCACTTCCTCATAAATGATCCGGTTGTCCATATCGTCTTCCGGCTGGTCGACAATCAGCGGGGTCGCGTTTCCGGCCAGCAGGAAGGAGAAGACAGCCGTTGCCTTTTCGCCGGAGGAAGCGTTTGTCAGCGGGAAATACTTTTTTACGCCGTCCGGGCGGTAGAACACCAGCAGTTCGTCTTCCGGTCGGAAAAGAAGCAGGCGTTCAAAATCGATGTCCTTCATTTTCCGGATGAGATGGGTGAAATACGGTGTAAACGGTGGTTCGCCGGATTCGTCCTGAGCATTCCGGCCGCTTCTTGCCAGCAGCAGGAGATCCGTATACTGTTTCACACCGTTCTGTCCGGAGAACAGGGCGTTTTCCAGAGTCCGGATATCGCCGGACAGAAGAGCCGGATCACCCGGGAGCATCTCTTTCCTCATCGAATGGAAGGATTCCCGGCTGGCGAAAGGCTTGAGGTCGATACGGTAGTTATCGTCGTATGAAAGGGCATATTCCAGATAGCTTTCCCTGGCGCTTCGGATTTCCCGGAGGCATTCTTCGTATTTTTCCATCAATTCGCGGCGTTTGTCCTGCAGCGACTGGATATTGCTCCGGCGGGACTCCATCATCTGCAGGGCTTCCTGACGGGACTCGATAAGGGCCGGAAGATGCCGGGCGGCTTCCGGCGATCCGGCTTTTTCCATCTGCCGGAACCAGTCCAGTTCAGCCTTCACACGGGCTTCGTTCGCGAGAAAGTTTTCTTCGGCATGAAGCCTTGCGGAAAGGGTCGAAAGTTCATCCAGATAGTATTCCTTTCTGGCTTTCAGAATATGCATGTCGCTGATGGACATATCGGCGCAGTCCAGAAGCGCGCCCGGGGTCATGCCGATTTCATTGATCATCCGGTGCGTCAGGACCTGGGCCGGAAAACCGGTGGAGGAAAGAAGATAATCACGGTTTTCGGGTACTTCTTCCCCGGTTTCGGGATCGGTCCGGTAGAAGGTGTATTTCTGGTCATGGATATCCCGGATGTCGGATACCACCAGGCGCCAGGATTCGCCGAACCAGGAGAAGCGGATTTCAATTTCGGAATCTTCCAGGAAAATCCCCCGTTCGTCCTCCCCGGCAAGGGTATAAAAATTCTTCTGCTCCGAAAGAATACGGGAGCGAAGCGCTTCAGGGAACTGGCGGTAGACTCCCGCAAGGAGCCATACCAGCGCGGTTTTTCCGCTGCCCCGGCCGCCGATAATGCAGTTCAGCTGGGGGTTGAAGTCCAGATGAATCGGCGCGTGGGGATTCAGTTTCGTTCTGCGCACCTCCAGGGAACGAATCCAGAAATCGGATTCGGTCCGGGGTTCGTTTTCGCTGTCGTACATCATGCGGATCCGGCTTTCCGGGGCGAGCAGCGATTGCCGGATGCTTTCCAGGTTCACCACGTCGTCCATCTGGATCCAGGTGTAAACGGAGCCGATACCCCAGAGGCCATGCTTGCTTTCTCCATAAGCGCGGGGGTTGTCGGAAAAGGCCAGCATGGGCAGTCCGGCCGCTTTGGCCCGGTTGTAGCATTTCCGCCAGCGATCCACCTCCTGGGGCGTCGCGTCCGGCCCGTATTTATCGCTCAGCGCTTTCTGCATGGCATCCGCGTCTTTGTCGGCTTCATATTTCCTCCAGACAGGAACATTGGAAACCTGGACGGCGTCGATATAACCTCCGTCAAACAGCTTGTCGAGATTGGCCGGATTCATCCCGCTGATGGAATTGAATTCGTCGATATGGGCGGCAATGACCAGGGCGCCCCGTTTTTTCGCGATTTCACAGATCTCGAAAACACCGAGGCTGGTGCCGTCGGGATCGCCGATGTGTTCGCTGTCGATATCGCAGCGGTTCAGGAAATCCCGGACCGTGTCCGCGTGTTTGTGGGTATCAAACAGCACCAGAATATGGATCTTGTTGGAATCACAGGTAATCTCGACACCCGGAAAAACGGCAAGCCCCTGTTCGCGGCCTTCTTCCATAACGGCGCTGATCCCCCGGTAATCGTTATGGTCGGTGACGGCAGCGACTGTAATTCCCTGCTCCAGCGCGCGCCGGACCCAGTCCCGGGGCGTATCTTCCTTGTCCAGATAACATTTGCTGGACATGGTATGAAGATGTAAATCGCATTTGTACCATCGGTTTCCGGCATGTTCCGCCATGAGCCACCTCCAGAGGGATCGCTGATTTTGCAGTGTTTCCTGTTTCAATATAACAAAATCAAAGGAAAATGTCATCCGGAACTCCGTGCAGCGCGATGGTTCTGTCCCGAAGGGGACAGTCCCCTTCGCCCCCATGTCCCGAAGGGGACAGTCCCCTTCGCCCCCTGTGAGCCACAAGGGACAGTCCCTTTCGGCTCCCCTGAAACCACCGGACGAAAAACACCGGTTCTGGAAACCCGGAAAAACGTGTATAATTGGAAGAAAAAATGATTATGGGATAAGGGTTCCGGCTTTCCGGAGCAGGAACCGGCCGGGAAACAGGAGAAAAAGGGAAACAGATGAGAGAAGGCCTTCTGGAATTCGCTGAACAAGGGAACAGCTGGGATCCTCCCGCGGCGGATCTGCAGGAGCTGGCGCGCGCGGTCATAAAAGAGCGGCGGCTCCCTTGCGGTGTTCCTTTTCTTTATCTGTTCCGGACGGAACCTTATATCGATTCAGTATATTTTATCCCGGACGAGGCAGGAGAACCCTCCGGGATAAAACGGTTTGTTTTTTATGACGGGTACAGCTGGAGCCGGGAAGACGAAGACTTTTTTTCCGTCCGGTGCGTCCGCTCTGTCCGGTGCCGGTTTTACGGCGGAGACCTGGACCGGATCTTTGAAAAATACCGGGAGGAGAATCCGCAGTGGCATCTTCAGCGGTATTACACCCACGGGCTTCGTATGCTGGACCATATCTATCACTGCCTGAAGAAAAATACGGCAAAGGAAATGCTGTATAAAGCAGGACTGGACGAACTGGCGGTGCGGATCGACGATATCGACGAGCTGAATCTGCTGGCCGGCCGTCCTTCGGAACTGTATGACGGATTGTCGATAAAAATGCTGCGCAGTCTGAACTGTCCGGACGGAGCCGCGCTGCTTTGCGTAGCTGCCGTCAGGAAACTGCTGAAGAATCTGAACATGACGTTTCCGGAGATCTTCAGGAACAGGCTTAATGATGCCCAGTGCCGCTATCTGGGCTTCCTGATCCGGGGAGATCTGACCGTCGGTGAAGTAGGGCGGCTTTACAACGCCCGCCGGGACGAGCTGGCAAAAATGTGGGTCCGGACCCAGTTCGATTTGTTCCTGCTGCAGGAAAAGCGGGAGAAGAAGACGGCGGAACTCTGCCATGCGTTCGGGAAGATCGATCCCATTTATGTGGAATATATCCGGGAGGCCGACAGCGCGGAGGAAGATTTCAATATCCGCCGGCTCGAGTATTATCTGCTTCTGAACCGGAAAGAATACGACCGGAAGATCCGGCGTTCCAACCGGAAGCGGAATCCGGACTGGGAGGAACGGGGAGAGAAGTATTACATTCGTTATCCCCAGACGATTAATGATTTCTGCCGGGAATCCCTGTATATGAGGAACTGCCTGCTCACCTATGCGGAAGCCATGATCCGGAACGAAACGACGATTCTTTTCATGAGGGAAAGCGATTCGTTCAACAAACCGTTTATTACGATCGAGATTTTTGACGGGCAGCTGATGCAGGCTTACCACCGGTTCAATAAAGACTGCACGCCGGAGGAAGCCCGGTGGATCCGGGAGTACTGCGCCCGACATGGAATCGGGACGGATAAATTCCAATTTGATGCCGCTCGGGATTTGCTGTTCTGATCAAAGCAGCGGATACTCACAGAACAGAGCCTGCGGCAGAAACGGCTGAAGTGGACAAAGAAGAGCGGATCTTCAACTGCATCAGGCGGCTCAGCGTCAAACAGAACATCGGCGGGAACATCCGGCACAACTGCTGCGAAGACCGGAGATAATAATTAATCAGCTCTTTGGATCATACTGCTGACAGCGGCATTTGCATGGTTGATGATGCTTTCAAAGGGTATAAGTTTCAGAAGGAACAGATAAAAGCATATATTAATGTCTGAAGACTGAGGGAATGCTAAGGAAGGCATTCCCTTTTATTAAGGTTTGATCAGGAAGGGTAGAGAGAAATCAAAAAATATGCTAATATACTTAAAGTTTATGGTAATTTTGAGATATCAGTAAACAACCGGCGTTAACCAGGCTTTAAAAAAGGAGAAATATAAAAGATGAAACCCGGTATCGATATGGATCGGCCTGTTTTCTGCAATTCCTTAAGATTTCATAAATGTCCATAAACCCTATGTTTACTGTGTTTCTAATAAGTTCAAAGAAAATATAACAACATGTAAATCTATGCATTTCAATGCCGTTTGGGCGCGGAAACAGGCGCAGATTCTTTTCACGAAAAAGAGCCCGGCGAATTATCCGATCATCGTATTTTAACAGCGCCCCTTTATAAGTATGAATCAAGAAACTTTAGAACGCTCTTATATCGCCTTTATCAGCTACCGTCATCAGCCTTTGGACCGGGAAGCAGCGATTCGTGTCCAGAAAAGGATCGAGAATTATATTGTCCCGAAAGAGCTGAGGGAAAAAACCGGCAGCAGAAAACTTGGTTTCTGTTTTCGTGATGAAGATGAGCTGCCCGCCTCTTCTTCTCTGAATGATAGTATTTATTATGCTTTGGATCATTCGAAGTTTCTCATCGTCATTTGCACCCCGGATCTTCCGCTTTCCAAATGGTGTGAAGCGGAAATAAAATATTTTCTGAAAACCCATGATCGGGACCACGTTCTGGCGGTTTTGGCAGACGGTACGCCGGATGTTTCCTTCTCGCCCTATATGCTGCACGATTATGATGAAGAGGGAAACATCATTAAAGACTGGGAGCCGCTGGCAGCCAATATCGACGGTAAGAACCACACAATCAACAACAGGGCTTTCAAAAAAGAAATTGTAAGGCTTTGCGCCGCTATGATCGGCTGCCCTTTTGATGAACTATGGCAGAGAGAACGCCGCGCAAGAATGCAGCGTTACATGGCTGCAGCGGTTGGGATTGTGGTTGTTATGGCAGTGTTCCTCGGCGTTGTCATGAATCGGAATGCGCAGATTTCCGCGGCAAACGAACAGATTACTGCGCAAAATGATCAGATCATAAGGCAAAATAATGAACTGACGGAAAAGAATACCCAGATCGAAGAACAAAAGAATCAGATAGAAGAACAGAATGAAGATCTGCAGCGTCAGCTTTCCGCTGTATTAGTCGATTCCGGCCGTCAAAAACTGGAAGCCTATGATGTGAAAGGCGCCTTATCGGATGGTTTGGAAGCGTTAAAAAGTGATGATCCGGATGTCTATGATCACCGGGCGGAAAAACTGCTTGCCGATGCCCTGGGCGTCTATCAGGCAGATACATTCCAGACAGACACAGTCTATGAGCAGGCGGCAGATATTACCGGCATTTATTGTGGGGAGAAAACAAATCTCATCATCATCGTCGACGAAGACGGCAATGTTCGCGCTCTGGATCCTTCCACCTATACCATGATTTGGGAATACAATTGTGATGACGCTCATCCTATGGTCTATGAAGCAAAAGATGGTGCCTGCATACTCTGCAAAAGCACTCGCGAAGTGTGTGCGCTTTCTCCGGAAGACGGTTCTGTGATATGGTCTCGCAAACAATTTAACGGCAGCACCTATCAGGGCATCTCTGATGACGGCAGTATTTTTGCTATAGTGGATACAGCGTCCGAAGCATATAGCACTTCTGAATATACGCCTGTCTATACAATCTTCCTCGATACAAAAGACGGTAGCGAGATAGGCCGCGTATTAATTTCGGAAGAAGGAAAATATTACATAGATCTGCATACAGCCTTCATAGGGCTTGTAACCTCAGGTGCCTTTTCTCCGGACAAGAAAAAGTTCAGTATGTTCTATGCGGCGGAAGATCCCGAAAAAGACAGTTCCGACTACCGTGAGAGAGAATTATGCCTTTTCTGCGAGATTGATCTTACGACGATGACCAAAAGAGACATTACCTGCTTTCCCTGCGGACTGGCCTCTCTAAGCTATGGTTTCTCTTATTCCGAAGATTCTGATAAGCTGTTTACCGCTTTCTATTCCGGAAATGATGGCGCAATCCGGACCGCTCTGTATCCGGAAGGGACGAAAAGCGATACTGTTGTTGAAAACAAACGAACACATTCCTGGAAAGCCTATTTGTCACTCTATGCAGGCTTTGCGGGATCCGATTATATAGCTTTAGCCAATGCAAAAGTATTTCCGTTTGAAGAATTCTACCTGGTTATAAGTACAGATGAACTATGCGTCGCCAGGAATGAAAACTCGGATATAGGCCATATACCCTTTCAATCCCTGATCACCGGAGTTTACTGGGGGGATGAAACCCACAGTAAGCTTAATATAATCACATCGGATGGCCTCATTACAGTTATTCAAAGCAGGGAAAAAGGTTCTCTTTCTCAAGAAACATGGGCTTGGGGCGCAATGCCGGAAAATCTGAAAATGACGGCAGCGATTTATGGGGGACCGATTGCGAACCCTGAAAATGGTGTGTTCCTTTCTGTGACCAAAGATATGCCGGGAAAGATCCTTTGCACGAAACGGATCGCGGATCCGGGAATAATCATCCCGGAGTATCAGAACCTTTTAAATCCAGAGGACTTTATTCTGCCTTATTTTAATGTTCAGCTCTGCCCGGATTCCGATGGAGCTATGTTGTTTACGGACCAGTCCATAAACGGCGGGGAGGAAGATGTTTTAAACGGGATCGGTTTTAACCGGAAAACCGGTAAAGTAACAGGAAGCAGATCCAACATCGACGATAATTATTATGGCAGCAGGATCGTACTGGACGATAAACGCTTTCTGTTAAATGGGATTGTTTACAACCTTGACGGAGAAGATGAGGTGTTTCCGTTAGAGCAGCTGCCGCAGCAGGCAGTTGGTTGGGGCGGCATAGAACATAGACGTCTGTGTGACGGACACATTCTCTCTTTCTGGCCTTCATCCGTCTATTTTGAT
>CADBNG010000084.1 GCA_902795985.1 uncultured Lachnospiraceae bacterium | reverse complement strand
TCCGATATGGCCGGTGTACAGAACCTTCTTGGCGGTTTCGATAACGCGCCGTACGGGCACCGCGCTGACGACGATATCCACCTGGACCTTCGGCAGCAGTGTGGCTTCCACACGGACGCCTCTGTAATATTCCGGTTTTCCTTTCTGCGCGCCGCAGCCAAGTACGTGGGATACGGTCATGCCGGTGATCCCGATGCTCATCATGGCATTTTTAAGCGCTTCGAGCCGGGCTTCCTTACAGATGATCTCGACTTTGGTAAACTTATGCTCCTGATCCGTAAAGGCCGGGACTTTCTTCACCGGTACGGCTTCCGCCGCCGGGACATCTCCGTCCACCATCACCGGCCCGCTTCCTTCGTCCACATATTCAGGCTGCATGGAAAAGCCGGCGTAGGCGGTGCTCAGGCCATGTTCAGCGGCGTCCAGGCCGGCGATTTCATCCTCTCTGGATGCCCTCAGCCCGGTCAGGGCCCGGATCAGCAGGAATGTCACGGTAATCGTAACCGCCGTCCAGGCAGCAACCGTTACGATGCCGAGCAGCTGCAGCCTCAGAAGTTCCGCCCCGCCGCCGTAAAACAGGCCGGTCAGCGATTTCCCCGAAGCATTCGCAATACTGTATCCCGGTGCGGCATCCGTCGCGAAAAGTCCTGTTGCAATCGTTCCCCAGATTCCGTTCAGGCAGTGAACCGCCACTGCGCCGACCGGATCATCAACATGCAGTTTGTAATCCAGAAGCCAGACGCCGAAGACGACCAGCAGACCGGAAACCGCACCGATACCAATCGCGCCGGCCGCGTCCGTCACGTCACAGGGTGCCGTGATTGCCACAAGTCCCGCCAGGGATGCGTTCAGGCACATGGAAACGTCCGGTTTTCCAAACTTCAGCCAGGTAAAAATCATACAGATAACGGTCGCGACAGCAGGTGAAATGGTTGTTGTAAGGAAGATTGACCCCATCTGTTCGACAGAAGCCGCCGCCGCGCCGTTGAATCCGTACCAGCCAAGCCAGAGAATGAATACACCCAGGGCGCCGAGCACGATGCTGTGTCCGGGAAACGCATTGACTTTGATTATTTTCCCGCCGGCATCCCTATTGAACTTTCCGATTCTCGGCCCTAAAATCTTTGCCCCGATGAGGGCGGAAATCCCGCCGACCATATGAATCGCGCAGGATCCGGCAAAATCATGGAAGCCCATCTGCGCCAGCCAGCCGCCGCCCCAGATCCAGTGAGCCTCGACCGGGTAGATCAGCGCGGAAATGACGCCGGAATAAATACAGTACGAAAGGAACTTCGTCCGCTCCGCCATTGCGCCGGAAACAATTGTCGCCGTGGTCGCGCAGAAAACGAGATTGAAAACGAAGCTGGAAAAATCGAATTCCGCATAGGCTGTAAACAGGTCGAACCCCGGCTTTCCGATAAATCCGAACAGATCCTGTCCCATCAGAAGGCCGAAACCGATCAGCACGAACATCACCGTTCCGATGCAGAAATCCATCAGATTCTTCATGATGATGTTGCCGGTATTTTTTGCGCGGGTGAAGCCGGCCTCTACCATGGCGAACCCTGCCTGCATCCAGAATACCAGCGCTGCCCCGATCAGAAACCAGACGCCGAACACCTGTTCGGTTGTCAGCTGCGTTACCAGTTCACGAATTGCATCTGCGCTCATAAACACTCCTCTCTCCTGTGGCAGGGGCGTTTCTTTTGTCACATATCGTCTGTCCCTGCCTCGCGTCTGTCCCTTTGTGCCATTTTTCAGCACAAAGTGCCTTTCCCCTTTGTGTTATTCAGGTGCTGAACAGCAGGTCGGCGTAGGTCGGGAAGGGCCAGTAAGATTTAGCGGTCAGCGTTTCCGCTTCATCGCAGGGAAGACGCAGTTCGCACATTTCAGGAAGGACGGTATCCCGAATCAGCAGGGATTCGGCAATGATATCCTGCGCCTGATCCAGTTTGCTCAGCGCTTCTTCCAGATTGGACGCTTTTTCGATCATTTCATCCGTCAGTGCCGAAAGCCGGGCAACGGTCTTTGCCTCATACCCGCAGGCAATATCCGGCGATAGGGCTTTTTTCGCGGCTGCGTTCGCGGCCAGATCCGATGCGTATTTCTCAACAGCCGGAACAATCAGGGTCTTGGCCATCGACAGCATGGTGTTTGCTTCGATTACAACGGTCTTGCAGTAATTTTCCAGCATGATCTCACAGCGGGATTTCAGCTCGGCCTCAGTAAACACGCCCAGTCCGGTCAGCATTTTCACGTTCTTCTCATCCAGCAGATGCGGCATGCAGTCCGCAGTCGTACGGTAATTCAGAAGTCCGCGTTCTTCTGTCGCTTCTTTGATCCAGGCATCATCGTAGCCGTTGCCGTTGAAGATGATCTTCTTATGGTCTTTGATGGTTTTCTGAATCATCTCATGCAGAGCCGTTTCAAAATCTTCCGCACCTTCGAGCCGGTCCGCATAGATCCGGAGGGATTCCGCGACGGAACTGTTCAGCATCATGTTCGCGCAGGCAATGCTGTTGGAAGATCCCAGCATCCGGAATTCAAATTTATTGCCGGTAAAAGCAAACGGGGAAGTCCGGTTCCGGTCAGTGGTGTCCCGGCGGAACTTTGGAAGAACGTCCACGCCCAGCTTCATCAGCGTCTTTTCGGTTCCCTGATATGGCGTATCCGTTTCGATCGCTTCGAGAACCGCGTTCAGCTCGTCTCCCAGGAACATGGAGACCACAGCGGGCGGAGCCTCGTTCGCTCCGAGCCGGTGATCATTTCCTGCGGTCGCAACGGAGATTCTCAGAAGATCCTGATAATCATCCACAGCCTTAATGACCGCGCACAGGAACAGGAGGAACTGGGCATTTTCATAAGGGGTCTCCCCCGGTGAAAGCAGATTTTTTCCATCATCCGTCGCAATGGACCAGTTGTTATGCTTTCCGCTGCCGTTTACACCGGCAAAGGGCTTTTCATGCAGCAGGCAGGCCATGCCGTGTTTCGCGGCGATTTTCTGCATCAGTTCCATCGTTACCTGGTTCTGATCAGTGGACGCGTTCGTTGTCGTATAGATCGGGGCCAGCTCATGCTGGGAAGGCGCGACTTCGTTGTGCTCCGTTTTGGCCATGATGCCCAGCTTCCAGAGTTCTTCATTCAAATCTTCCATGTATTCCGCGACTCTGGGTTTGATCGCGCCGAAGTAATGATCATCCATCTCCTGCCCTTTCGGCGGTTTGGC
>CADBNG010000083.1 GCA_902795985.1 uncultured Lachnospiraceae bacterium | reverse complement strand
TTGGTAAACCTGCAGTGATGATATGGGGCGGGGACAGTGGCTTTTTTGACGTACTTGCATGTGCTTAACCCCAGCCCCTGATTCTTTCGGTAAACCTGCAGAATCAGGGGCTGGGGTTAAGCACCCTGCTCTGCAGGGCTCACCCACAACCGGAAACGGCCGGAAGCATGTGAACATGCTTCCGGCCGTTTCCGGTTGTGGGTGGCATGCAAGTACTGTACTAATAGATAACCATGTATCTGTTCAGCTCCCAGTCCGTTATCTGCGTCCTGAACTCATCCCACTCACGGATTTTTCCTTTAATGTAACGGGAAGCGATATGATCGCCGAGCACGCCCATGATCAGTTCATCCTTTCGAAGCAGCGTAATGGCGTCATAAAGGGTGCCGGGAAGGCTGTCCACGCCCGCAAGGCGGCGTTCTTCTTCATTCATCGTAAAGATGTTGCCGCTGACTTCGTCCGGCGGGGTCAGGCCTTTTTCCACTCCGTCCATGCCGGAGGCCAGGCAGACCGCAAGGGCGAGGTACGGGTTGCAGGAAGGATCGGGGCTGCGCAGCTCCACTCTCGTGGAATTCCCGCGGGCGGCGGGGATCCGGATCAGCGCGGTGCGGTTCGACGCGCTCCAGGCCACATAGCAGGGAGCCTCGAAGCCGGGGACGATCCGTTTGTAGGAGTTGACCAGCGGATTGGTCAGGGCCGTAAAGGATTTGACATGGGCCATCAGGCCGGCAATAAAACTGTAGGCCTCTTTGGAAAGCTTACGCTCGCCGTTCTCATCGTAGAAGATGTTCCGGCCGTCCTTGAAAATGCTCATGTTTGTATGCATACCGGAACCGTTGACTCCGTAAACCGGTTTCGGCATGAAAGTCGCGTGCAGGCCGTTCTGCTGCGCGATGGTCTTGACCGTCATCTTGAACGTCATGATATTGTCCGCGGCGTTCAGGGCTTCGGCGTATTTAAAATCAATCTCGTGCTGGCCGGCAGAGGTCTCGTGATGGCTGGCCTCGATCTCATATCCGAGCTTTTCCAGAGTCAGGCAGATCTGGCGGCGGACCATTCCGCCGTGATCCAGCGGGGCCATGTCGAAGTATCCCGCCTGGTCGGTGGTCTCGTTCGTGGGATGCCCCTTTTCATCGGTTTCGAAAAGGAAGAATTCGCACTCCGGACCCACGTTGAAGGTATAGCCCCTTTCCGCGGCTTTCTTCAGGACTCTTTTCAGAACGCCCCGGGGATCACCGGCCGAAGGAGTGCCGTCCGGATTGTATACGTCGCAGATGATCCGGGCCACTTTATTGTCTTTGTCGAACCAGGGAAGGACGGCAAAGGTATCCAGATCGGGATACAGGTACTGGTCCGATTCATGGATGCGGGTAAAGCCTTCGATCGAGCTGCCGTCGATCATAATCTGGTTGTTCAGCGCTTTTTCGATCTGGGTGCGGGTAATCGCCACGTTTTTCAGCTGTCCGAAAATATCGGTGAACTGCAGACGGATAAACGCGATATCCTGCTCTTTGATCGTCCGGATGATTTCTTCTCTTGTCATTGAGCCTTGCTCCTTTGTGTTCGTCATGCCGGGAGGCGGACCGACCGGCTCGGGTTGTTTATCCGCATTATTATATCTGAAAGAACGGTTTCTGGCAATGCGGACTTTGGCCATGCCGTCATTTACGTTTCCGCCTGTCCTGTGTTATACTGCAGAAAGAATCATCGAAAAATCGATCCATCCCCGGGTTTCCCGCGAAATACGACCCGCTCCACGGACAGGAGGAATCCTTATGAAGAAAAAAACCTGGCTCATCGCCGCTTTTGCGTTAACACTGATTCTCTGCCTGACTGCCTGCGGAAAAGGCTCCGGCGGCGGCAGCGATGCTTCATCCGCGGCATCTTCGTCCGCCTCCACCGCTGATGCCCCCTCCGCTCCGAAGGGAGAAACCGTGGACGCGGGAGATTTCACCGTCTTTGTCCCCGACGGATGGCTCGGTATCGTACAGACAAACCCCTTCGGTGCAAAGGACGCGCAGGGAAATTACCCGGTTCGTTCGGATGCCTACGCCATCATCAAGGGCGGAGAAAGCGAATGGGACGCCCTTTCCATGCCGACCGTCTACATCTATCTTACCCAGGGCGATGCCCAGGAAAACTCCAGATGGGGCACCTCCTGGTATGACGACGTGAAGGAAATCGACGTCTCCATAAACGGCACTCAATGCTACGCCTTTGAGGTCCACAATAATGGAACGGAACCCGATAATCCCGGCTATACCTACCATACCGTATTCTATCCGCTCGATCACGAACACTTTTTCCAGTTCAATATCCCGGTGGATATGGAAGGCGAGCCGGCCGTTTCCGCGACGGATCCGGATGTGGTGAAGATTATGGAAAGCGTGACGATGAAATAAAACGGATGGCGATGATACGGTTTCTTTTTCCGGACTTCTGTAACGGCTTTTTTCTCTGAAAACCGACTGCTGCCGGACGGATTTTTCCGTCCGGCAGTTTTTTGTCTGTTATATGTCAGCAAAGCCCGACGAATGGGACGCTTTACTGTCTGTTCAGTATATTTTTACTATTCCACCCTCACTCCGCAGTACTCGCAGCATCCTGCCGCATCCGGAATCGTGGTCGCTCCGCAGTGCGGGCACTTGATGGCGGCCTTCGGGGCGGCCTGGGCGGCCGCTTCGTCCCGGATATTCTGACGGGCGTTCAGGAGGGCTTCCTTGATCTCCGCGCCCATCTGGACGTATTCCTGATAGTCCGGATTGGCGCCGCTGCGGTTCGTGCCGAAACGGCCGGGTGCGGACACACTGTAACCAACGGTCGGACGGACTTCGCCGGTTTCCACAGAGAAGGAATTCAGCTTGAAATGAATCTTGTCGAAATACGGGTTGTTTACATTGATGGTGCAGTAGAAATCGTAGGAATAGTTGTATCTCGGCGGGGAGAAGCTGACTTCCTTGTCTCCCTCCTTCCGCTTGATCTCCGACCTGTGTTCCTGCACGTCCAGGTCGCAGCCGGTAACGGCGGAGAAATCAATGACATCCGGATTGGCTTCTTCCAGATTTCTGGCGTCCGTGACCATGAATTTTCCGGCATCCTCGTCCAGAAGAACCTTCATGTTCCGGCCCAGGGTCCGGGTAGTTTTGAAAGCGCTGACGGCCGCTTTATTCTCCTCGCGGTACGCAAGCTGCTCCTTGATTTCCTCCAGCGTGCTGTGACGGCGTTCCGAAAACCAGGGGGAGAGTTTTTTTGCGCAGTTTTTGCACAGATTTCCGTCTTCCAGTTTACGGTTGCCCAAAAGGCCGATCTTTTCACCGCAGACATCGCAGTATTTCTTATCAAACAGTCCCATATGTTTTCTCCTCCTTCTCTGATTTCATGCCTGCACACACATTATAAATACGAATGCCGGAAGAAAGCGCCGGCATTCAACAATCCATTATTCTTTATGAGAACTCAATTCCGCCTTCGTAGCTGCCCGACTGGTTCAGGGCGACAAAAGTGCGGCCTTTGGAAAGCACCAGCGGCGTTCCGTCTTCCAGGGTGAAATGGAAAACGTCGCTGACGCCGTTCTTGTACCAGAGGATCGGCACATATTTCCCTCCGGTGAAGAACTGGCCGTTTCCGTTTGTCAGATCAATGGTCAGATGCTGGCCGTCGCTCTGAAGGTAGGTGTTGGCGAAGATGTTGATCACGTTTTTGAAGGGAACCGAACCGGGCGCGCCGTCGTCGGTATATTCTTCGCCGTACTGATACATGGTGTAGGTATCGCTGTCCGGATTGTAGGTGAAATCCGCCGTTTTGCCGCCGGCATACGTAATATTGATGCTGCTGACGTCACCTGCCGTGCACTGGGACACCGCGTCATCGCTGAAGCTCAGTCCGTAGGAATAATCGTATCCGTCCTGATGCTCCACGCGGTAGCCCAGGGCTGCCGGGCTGGCTGCGATCGCGGAACCGACGGCCATCAGGCTGTGCTCGTTGCCTCTCTGCTCGGAACGGACCGGGTCGCGGTAGAAGGAATCCGGGCCGCAGCGGCCGTTGATCTGATCGATATCTTCCATTCCGTAGGCAGCGATCATCTCATCGCCTTCGCTGGAGCATCCGCAGTGGACCAGGAACGCGTCATAGCCCATCGCGGTATCGATATTATAAGCGCGGGCCGAGCGGATCGAACCGATGACCGGAACATTGGTGGGATCGGCATAAAAGACCATCATGCGGGTAATGCCGCCTTCGTCCATCATTTCCCAGATCATGTCGGCCTGGGAAACACCGACGTGAGGCACGGCAACCGAAATATTGTTGCACATGAAAACATACGGCCGCAGGTTGGAAATATCACGCTCGATGGCTTCTCCGGTGAAGGGATTGACATTTCCCAGCGGGACGCTGGTGGGGGCCGGTGTCGGGGTCTCCGTCGCAGCAGCCGCTGTAGTCTGCGGCGCGGCAGTTTCTTCCGCCGCTGCCGTTTCCGCCGGAGCTTCGGCCTTTACTTCTTCCGGAGCTGCTGCCTGTGCGGCCGCAGGCTCCTCATCTTTCAGAATCACCTCTCCGCACCCGCTGAAAACAGTAAGGATCATAGCGGAAGCCAGGATCAGCGCAAGGATTTTTTTCATCGTCGGCATCTTCCTTTCTGTACTATCTTTTTCAAAAAGGGCAGGCCTGAAGGCTCTGCCCTCTGAAAATGTATAGTACCACGTTTTAGTTTCTGCCGCAACCAATCCGAGGCTGAAAGGGACAGAGCAGGGAGCGGAAGGGACTGTCCCCTGCGGTCCAGGGGACGGAGCAGGGGGACGAAGGGGACTGTCCCCTTCGGGTCACTCCAGGATCTGACCGTCGCGGGAGATGGTGACGACCTGCCAGGGAATGAATTTCCCGCTGTTCTTCAGGGCGTTTTCCGCGGCGAACTGGAGGCCGCCGCAGCAGGGCACTTCCATGCGGACGATGGTGACGCTTTTGATATCGTTGTCCCGGATGATCGCCGTCAGCTTTTCGGTATAATCCACCGCGTCCAGCTTCGGACAGCCGATGAGGGTGATCCGGCCTTTCATGAAGTCTTCATGCATATTGGCATAAGCATAGGCGGTGCAGTCCGCGGCAATAAGCAGCTTTGCGCCGTCGAAGAACGGTGCCTGCGCCGGCAGGAGTTTGATCTGGCAGGGCCACTGGTTCAGCCGGGAAACCGGACGAGCGGCGGCCGCCGCCGGGGCTTCTGCCTGCTCCGCGTGATCAAACTGCATCATGGCCGATCCGGGGCATCCCCCTTCGTGATGCTGCATATGGTTGTTCTCTCTCATCTTCTTTTCCTCCTGTGCTTTCTTCACGGCATTTTCATCGTATTCGGGCGCTTCCCTTTCCTCAAAAGAGATCGCCCCGGCCGGGCAGTTCGGCAGACAGTCGCCGAAACCGTCGCAGAAATTCTCCCGGACCAGCTTCGCCTTCCCGTCCACAATGTCGATCGCCCCTTCATGACAGGCCTCGGCGCAAAGACCGCAGCCATTGCATTTTTCTTCATCAATATGGATGATTTTCCGGATCATTTTCACGGACCTCCTCTTGCTTTTCTGAGTTCAGTATAGTATGGTCGGGTTAAATCGTATGTGGTTTTAACCACATTCCAGGAAAGGATTTTGTCATGAAAAACGACCCGTCAAAAGTGCCCGTGATTTTCCGCGGCATGGATGATAAAGAAATCAAAGAAGCCCTGTCGGCCCTCCATTCGGAAGAACGACGCTATGAAAAAGGAGAAATCATTCTGCACGCCGGCACTGTCGGCCCCCGGATGGGTCTCGTCCTGGAAGGAAGCGTCACCATAGAAAGCAATGACGTCTGGGGAAACCGGACCATTTTAAGCCACGTCTCCGCCGGTAATCTCTTCGCGGAAACCTACGCGCTCCTTGGCGATGAACCGATGCTGGTGGACGTCACCGCCAACGTCGACTGCCGGATCCTTTTC
>CADBNG010000082.1 GCA_902795985.1 uncultured Lachnospiraceae bacterium | reverse complement strand
TGTCGTAATCCGAGATATATTTTCCTCCGATAGTATTCAGCGTCAACTTGCTTCCGTTTTTGATGGATTTGGTCACCCGTGTGCCTTTTTCATTCAGGAAGCTCATTTTGATTCCGGTAACCGTCAGGCCGGCACCCGGATTGAATTTGATCACACCGGAAGTCTTGCTCGGGAGAAAAATGACCTTTCCGTTGTATGTGTAATAAGCTTTACCGTCGAAAGATACGGATTTCATGATTCCGTCGGTCCCGGCGTTGACCGCATAGACCGTCACCGTACGGGAAGTGTTCTTTTTCCCGCTCTTGTAAACATCAAATTTCAGTTTGTAGGTACCCGATTTGGTGGCATAGACGCTGATGGTTCTGTTATAATCGCTTTCCCCGGAACCGCCGTTGGTTACCTTGGCCTTCAGAGTTTTGACGGCTTTGCCATCCATCGTGACGGAAAAGTTCTTCATTGTATACTGGGAAGAAGGAAAGGTGAAAGTCAGTTCCTTCATGCAGTTGGGCCCGACACCGATCCGGATTTTCGTGGGACCGGAAATGGCGGTGGACGCGGCCTGGGCCGGAGCCGCCGGGATCAGTACTGCCGCCGCGACCAGGACAAAAGCCAGGAAGGCGGCAAGCCGTCTGCGGACGGCCTTTTTGGGGTTTCGTGACAGAATCATAGAGTTCTCCTTTCGTGTGATGCGGCATTACAGCCGGTTGACAGAGTATAGTATCCGGTAAACCGGTTTCTTTGATGCCCATCGTACCATGCGGGATGAGGGGGCCTGTAATATCGGGATTCCGGGCTGCAGCGGGAAGAATATCGGGAGCGTCCGCCGGTTCACGGACCGAAAACAAAAGAATTGGCTCTTTATTGCGCAGTACGCTATAATACAGGCAGATAAAATACCTGGATGGAGGATTCTACAATGAATGCAGCAGTACGATACTATTCCCGTTCCGGCAACACGGCCGCCGTCGCGAAAGCCATCGCTTCCAAATGCGGCGTCTGGGCTGTTTCCTGTGATCAGGACAACGCGGCGATCTCCGAACCGGTAGACATTCTGTTTGTCGGCGGAGCGCTTTACGCATACGGAATCGATAAAAAGCTGAAGGCATATCTTCAGACGCTGGATGGCAGCAAAGTGAAAAAAGCGGCGGTCTTCTCCACCAGCTGGATGTCAAAGCACGCTCTGGACCTGATCAAAAAGGAGCTGGAAGCCAAAGGCATTCCGGTGGCCGCGGAAACCTTTTATGTAAAAGGAAAACCCGGCGAGGCGCAGCTGGCGGCGGCCGGGGAGTTTGCGGAAAAACGGATCGCGGCTGAAACGAAATAATTTCCGGCTTCCCGGGCTGGAGACCGGCGGAGGAATGAACGGAACGATCGTCCTGATGCAGACCGGCAGCCGGCTTCGTTCCTTCCCGGGAAAAAACAGGCGGAAGCTGGCTGCTTCTGTTATGAAAACAAGGGGAGGTCTGGAAGATTTGTGCGATTTGACAAAATGCACAACAAATCAGAGAAAAGATACGAACTTTTTCCATTGAATCCGAATCAATAATTGTGTATATTCACAATATACGGATTCGGGTTCCTGCATAACGGATTTTGCAGGCCAAGAGGGAAGCAGGTGGAAGTCCTGCACGGTCCCGCCACTGTAAGCGAGGAGCGGACCCCATAATGCCATTGACGATCCTGCGGATCGCCGAGAAGGCGGGGGAAGCGATAAGGCGCAAGTCAGGAGACCTGCCCGGATCTTCTGTTTTGACCGCGCGGATACGGTCACGGAACAGAGTGAGGGATAATGGAACGCGGTCTGAAAAACGGGGGACGGCAGCTGCTGCCGTCTTTTTTATGTTCTCTTCCGGCCTGCATCACGGGTTTCGTGCATATTCTTTCGTTGACGCGCAGAAAAACAGAGCTTTTTGGCAGCTGTTTTTATTTATTTTCAAGGAGGAATATGAGTATGATCAAAAAAGCCTGTGACATCAAACTGAACGTGAGGCCGGTGCTTCTCGGAATCCAGCACCGTTATTTCTACGAGGGTCCCTGCCGTTTCGGTAAGGGTGAAGCCCTGGAGGTCGGATACGACAAGATCCTGAATGAACAGCTTTTCGACGGCTTTCTCACCAGCGTGGAGAAATGCCTTCCCGAAGGGGCTGTAATGCTGGAGCCCGTCCGTATCGGGCGGACGGACAACTGGGAAAACAAGGAGCAGATCTGGGAAGACTTAAAAGCCGCTGCACAGGATGCGGATGCGATGTTCTTCTTCTCCAACATTGCTGTCGATGACATCGACGTGGAATTCGCGGAGCGCTTCCCCTGCGTGCCGATGCTGGTCAGCCCCAGCAGTTCCTTCTCACCGACTTCCATTTTTGCGGCTGTGAAGGCCAAAGATCCGGAGAAGGAAATCTATGTTCCTCTTAACTGGACGGAAGCCGGCGAAATTCTGGCTGCCATGCGGGCACGCAAGGTTATCCGCAATACCAATATCCTTCTGGCCAGCCGTTTTAATTCCGATTCATCCTATTCCAGCGTGGACACCTTCTCCAATCACGAAAAGGTGACAAAAAACCTCGGCGTGCATTTCCGTTACATCAACGCCCATGAGCTGCTGGATGATATGTCCCCGGCGACTCCGGAAGGAAACCACACCACCCCGGGAAGACAGACCTGGAATATTACCGAAGAAGAGCTGGCGGAAGCGGAAAAGATCGCAGACGAGCTTATCGGCGGAGCGAAAGAAGTCGGCGTCGCCCGGGAATATGTGATCAATTCCGTGAAGGCTTATCTGCTGGTCCGCAAGATGATGGACGAAAAAGACTGCAACGGCTTTACGATTCCCTGCCCGGACGTCTGCTCCACCCGCCGTCTGAACCAGATGCAGTTCACGTTCTGCCTGACCCATTCCCTGAATATGGAAAGCGGCGTGCCTTCGTCCTGCGAGTTCGACGCGAACTCCGTTCTTTCCCAGCAGGCGCTGATCGCGGTTTCCAATCATCGTCCGTACATGGGCAATACCAGCCCGATCCCGTATGAGAACGGCGAATTCATCCCGATCTTCGGCTTGTCGGCAGACCGCCTTGAAAAGCTGAAAGCGGAAAACCCGGAGAATCTGTACTTCATGCAGCATTCCGTTCCGCACCGCTGCCTGCGCGACCCGAACGAAAAGGGCGAATACGCGCTTCGTCACTTTGCTTATGAACAGAAGTGGGGCGCGATCTTCCGTTATGACTTTGAACAGGACAAGGGACAGGTTGTGACACTGTGCCGCTTCTCTCCGGACGGATCCAAACTCTTCGTCGGAAAAGGCGAGATCGTCGGCGGAGACGGCTACGAGCTGGACAACTGCAACGGCCTGGTGATCTTCCGCGTGAAAGACCAGCTGGATTTCTGGAACAAGCAGAAATGGGCCGGCAACCACTGCGCGCTGGTTTATGGCGATTACACCAAAGAGCTGTCACGCCTTGCGGAGATCCTCGGAGTCGAAGAGCTGGCCGCTTATTGATCCGGCATGAAGGACGCGGAAAAAATCCTGGAGGTTTTAAGAAACTCCCGGCTGAGGTCCAAAGAACAGATTGACCGGCTGTATGCGGAAGAAAAAATCCCTTTCGCTTTGCTGAACGAATGCATGACCGAATATATTCTGGCGAAATTCATGCTGGAACGGGACGAATGCGAAGGGGTGGACTTTCAGAAACTGTCGGAACTGAGCCTGTCGAAGACCATGCGGATTTCGCCGGAACTGGTGAAGGAGTTTGACACCGCCCGCAGCTGCGCCGGAGCGACCTCCGCGATTGC
>CADBNG010000081.1 GCA_902795985.1 uncultured Lachnospiraceae bacterium | reverse complement strand
TAAGGACGGAGTCCGGATCGCGGAGCTTAATGAGGATTCCTATAAGTTTTTACTGTGGGATCACGAACCGCTTACGGATTTCTGGCAGATCGGCCCCGGCAAGGCAAGAAGACTCTATAATGCCTGCTTGTTTACCATGGGTGACATTGCCCAGCGGACCTGCTGGGATGAGGAGTTCTTCTACAAGACTTTCGGCATCGACGGGGAGATCCTGATCGATCATGCCTGGGGCATTGAGCCGGTCACCCTGGCCGACATCAGGAACTATCGGAGCAGCGGACACTCTTTAAGCAACGGGCAGGTGCTGCCGAGACCGTATCAATATCAGGAAGCGCGGCTTGTCTTCCGGGAGATGATCGAGATCCTTGTGAATGATATGTTTGCGAAGAATCTGGTGACCAAAGCCTGTACCTGGTGGGTGTCCTATGATTACAAGAGCCTGGAGGCCTGTCCCGGGTACGATGGCCCCGTGGTTCTGGATTTTTACGGGAGGCTCCATCCGAAACACAGCAATGGAACCGTAAGGCTGAAGACATTTACCAACAATCTGCAGCAGATCTCGGAGCCGCTGGTGCGGCAGTTCGACGAAAAGACCGACCACCGCCTGCTTTACCGGAAGCTCGGTGTCTGCGCCATGAATGTTGCGGAAGATCTGGGAATGTATCAGATGAATCTGTTTGTGGATTATGATGCTCTGGAACGAGACCGGAGACTCACGGCAGCAATGCTGGAGGTCCGGCGGAGATATGGGGCAAATGCTGTTTTCAAAGGCATGGATATGCTGGAAGGGGCGACAACACTGGAAAGGAACCAACAGATCGGCGGTCACAAAATGTAGACATTGCCGCAGCTGATCAAAACAATACACCCGGAGCTGCCTGGTTCCAGGATGCTCCGGGTATGAAGAGAAGAGGTGGATTTAGTTATGAAAAAAACACTCCTGATAATTGGTGTCATTCTTTTGATCGCTGCGGTGATCTGCTTCGGCGTCAGTCTGTTTTTCCGCTGGGCAGCTTATTCCGTGCTGGACGGAACGGCAGAGCTTTACGCGAGATTATTCAGACGGTATCATCTCTTTCTGCTTCTCGGCGCGGGATCGCTCCTGTCGGGAACCGTACTGCTTGTGATCAGCCGCATCCTGAAGCCGGACGGTGTATAATTCCGTCAATCAAATCCAAAAGCAGTCAGATAGCACATGACAAAAAAGGTGATGATCCCGCCCCAGACAGCCAGGCTGACCGGGGGAATAAAGACTGCCCTGAGGATCGTTCCCACCATATCTTTATCAATGTGAAACTCCCGTTTTGGCTTCCAGCGTTTTTTCCGGCCGTCCGGAAGTTTGAGAAAAATCAGGGGCTTTTCGTACAATTCCACAATGCCAAACTTCAGAAGGTAGATCGGCACGATCGGTACGGCAATGCAGAACCAGACGGCGGATCCGCCGAGTTCCAGTCTTTGGAAATCGAAGCCGTTCAGGAAAAGCGCAATAATGACCGGCAGGAAGATCGCGACGACGCAGAGAACTGCCATGCGCAGCACCCGTCCGGGTGTCGTGAAGCGATACACAACAGGCTGCCGTTGTCCATCGATCTCTTTCAGGAAGACCGGCTCTGCGATCCGGCGGTTTAAATACTTTTCATCCGGTACAAGTTTGCTGCCTTCCCTGCGGAAGGTTTTTTCGCCGGAGGTAAAGATTTCCCGTCCGGCTTCCACGGAAAAGCTGTTTTTGGTGGTATCGCTGTAGAGACACAGTGTGACGATTACGAAAAACAGAGCCAGGACCCCGGTGATAATAATACTTTCCCCTGTCTGCATACCGAAGAGACGGAAGGCGGTAAAAAAGAACAGGCAGAAGACGATCGTCGCAACCAGAGCCTTAAGCCACCAGGGCAGGAAATAATAGTGGGACTCTTTTTCCGCCCGGACGCTGACCTTGCCGGTCTGTCCGTTTACCGCAGCCATCAGGGGACCCTCGGCGATATAATAGACCGGGAGAAGTACGGGGAGACGCAGGGCGGAGCTCACATCCGCAGATACATCTACCGCTTTTGTCTCAAGCGTTTTACGCACCGCCGGCATATAGGTGGCGCCGGCTTCTTCTCTGGTCCTGAGTTCCAGCGTCTTGTCCGAAATATCCGAGGTCTTGACCCGGTGACCCGCCACAAAAGCGAAATCAAAT
>CADBNG010000080.1 GCA_902795985.1 uncultured Lachnospiraceae bacterium | reverse complement strand
ATATAAAGCGCTATCAGGGCAACCGCGGCGCTGATGAGCATCGCTATGCCGTTCCAGCTGCGCAGAGCAAGCAGGATGTATCCGATAAAGGGAACAATCAGAACCTTTTTGGTGGCGTTCTTCGGGATCTGGAGAACCAGCTGTTCCGAAGTCGCGGGATCGGTGACATGTACTTCACCGTTGTCCGAGTCCACTTCATCAACCGTATAAAGATACATATAGGTTTCATCACTGTAGATGATCTGGTCTCCGGCATTTAAGGTTGCCGCCGGTCTTCTTACGCCGTAAGCGACGGCGCCTTCCACAATATTCCGGTCCATTTTCGGGGCGGCCACTTCCGTCCGGACGCCCACCAGCGGCGGCACCAGCACCGCCACGACGGCGAGGATGCATACCACGATGATAATATCAACCAGTATTTTAAATGCTTTTGACATAGAATCTTCTCAAACCTCTCAGGCAGCGGCGCTGCCGCTGCATCCAACGGCCCGTTTTTTCGACAGGGAACGTCATTTTGTGCTTAACAGAAGCATTATACCGTATCTTTATTCTGAATGCAAGCAAGGGGGCTTTTCTCTCCGCAGACAGGAATTTTACCTCGCGGGCAGGAGGAATCTCTCCACAGACAGGGATTTTACCCCGCGGGCAGGAGGAATCTCTCCGCAGACAGGGATTTTACCCCGCGGGCAGGAGGAATCTCTCAGCAGACAGGGTTTTCTACCCAGCCGGCAGGGGGGCTCTCAGCAGACAGGAGGAGTGTTTCTGCCGGCAGGGCTTTTCTCTCAGCAGACAGGTTTTTTCTCTCCTCAGGCAGGAATAATCTTCCGTTCCATAAACCACCGGTTGTTTTCTTCATAGTACAGATGACTTTTCTGCCCGGAGACCATGCAGATGTAAAGAAGGCCGTTTCCCCCGGCAACGGTACTGGCCGCGCGCCGGACGCGGAGGACCCGGTCGATCTCGTAGGTCTCTCCGTCTTCCCAGACAAAACTGACCGGTACGGCAGTGCCTTCTTTTCCGAATCGGACGGTGACGTCCACATAGACTTTTCCGGCATTGAATTCCCGGTCTTTTTCCATGACCAGAAGAATCTTCCCTCTCCTTTCCGTCTTTTTCCTGTTTCCGGACCTTCCGGAGCGTGGTGCCCTCTGCGCGGTTTCTTCGCGCCGCTCCGGCGGTCCGGCCGCGCCGGCTGCCTTTCGGATTTCCGGCCGGTCCGGCCTCCGTCTGTCTCTGCCGTCCGCCGTCTTTCCCGGTTATTGACGGCGGCCCGCGCAAAGCGGCGGGGCCTGTCTGCTATTTTTGTATCACAACTTCCGGTTTCTGTCAATCCAAAATCGGAAGTTTTGGAAAAGCCGGCTTTCCGGACACAGGAAAGGGGGCTGCCCAACCGGCAACCCCCGCTCGTTCCTTTTCGTCTTTGTTTCCTTTTCCGGTCACCGGAACAATGCCTCTCCGCCTTTTCCGCGGATTCCTTCAAGGCCGGCCTCCTGCAGTGTTTCCTCCGGCATGCGGTAACTCAGCGTAAGCACGTCGCCGACATCCACAATCACCGCCAGCGGATACTCCTTCGCATTGACCGTAAAGTATTTGTCATCATACCCGGCCATTTTGTAATAATAGACCGTATTGCCGCTGATATTGGCCTCGCGGATTTCCAGTACCCTGCTGACAATCTTTTCCAGGTTTTCTTCCACCGGCTCAATGATTTCGCCGACTTCCTCTTCCTCGATTATGCCGTTCTGCAGAAGCATTTCCTTGTAATTCTGCTGGCAGGACGCCAGGGACGCGCCGGTCGCAACGATCTGGTACTGCTGGACGTTGACCATCGCGTACTGCTTGACCAGACCGGCCTCATCCTTCAGCGCCATAAAATAGGTCGGCTCGCCGGAAACATTCAGCAGGAGCGGGAATGTCGCGGTATAGCTGAACTGCTGGACGGCGCCTTCCGCCGAGGACATGGCGGAAGTTTCCTGCGCTCCGGCACAGGAATAATAATGAGCTTCCTTCGTTCTCTGGTTCACCAGGATGAATCCGATATTGCCCCGGTCTCCCGTAACGGAGGTTACGCCGGTATACATCCAGACGTCATCGTTCTGCGCAATGTAGTTGTACCCGGACGTGGTTTCCGTACAGTCGGTCTGGCCGAACAGGGAGTTCCAGAATCCGTTGTGGTACTTTCCGTAATAATTGTACTGCTCCACCACCAGGTCCGCCGAGAAGACCCGGTCCACCCAGGTCGGGATTTCTCCCACGGGATAATACTGGGACTCTCCCGTAATGGCGTTCAGCAGAACCGCGCCTTTTGCGTCCGTTCCCGAAAACAGCCCGATGGTCTTCTTCACCACCGAAGCGACCCAGTAGGGCGTCCCTTCTTCGTCAATCTCGAAATTCACCTCGTCGAACAGGTAGGTGGGATAGGAAAAACGCAGATGGCGCATCAGATCCCGGGGGAAGTATTCCGAAGGCGAATACTTGATGCCCTCTTCCAGACGGACAACCGTAACCTCCTGCGTGCGCATATCGATTCTCATATAGGCAGGAATGCCGTTTTTCTGCCAGTTATTGATCCATTTGAAGAATCCGCCGTAATCCAGATACGCGGTCCGGATCGGCGCTCCTTTGTAGTTGATCTGCGTCGAGGACGTATTGACGGTGAACTGGCTGACCAGGTCGCTCAGTTCGCCCAGCTTCCGGTTGGCCAGATTGTTGGCCGAATCCGCGTCCAGCATGGGGATCTGGTCCCAGCGGATCTCATCCACGTCCGTGGAGAAGTCCGCGTTCTCTACCGTGATCAGGCGGGAATAAGCTTTGGAGCGGAAAATCACCCAGCCGACGGCGGTGCCCACAATGCAAAGGACAATGATTCCCACGATAATCCAGAAAGGAACCGCAAAGTTTTTCCGGACATACTGGACATAGTCGACGGCCCCGTCGGACCGGAAATGGTTGAACGAAACCAGACAGACCGTAAAGACCGCGACCGACAGCCCGACGAACCACCAGAACGAAAGGGTATGGATGTTGATCGCCGGCAGCCGGAAATAGAAATAGACAGCCGCTAAGATCAGCGTGATCACCAGGCTTTTGATCACCCGGGTCAGCGGAGTTCCTTTCGGCGGCTTCGGCGCTTCCTTTTTCGGCGGCTGCTGCTTTTGCTGTTGATACTGCTGTCCTCCGGCAGCCTGCTGAAACTGCTGCCAGAAATT
>CADBNG010000079.1 GCA_902795985.1 uncultured Lachnospiraceae bacterium | reverse complement strand
GACCGATGGCCGACACTTCGATCGGACATCCGATGGTCGTGGGGGCGGGGCGACCAATCGTGCGGATAGGAATGGCGCGTTTTCGTGGAACTATACGAAAAACACGGGAGAATCAGAGAAAATTTGTGGGTAAATCACAAAAAAGTGCCGAAAAGGGATTGACAAGCCTTTGGGAGAGGAGTAATATGGCGTCGTTGAGATAGAGGATGCGCTGAGTCATCAGTACCCTCGCCAAGGCGATGCAGAGCCGGCGGGGCGAAAGGGGCAGGCGCCGAAGGGAACACCTGCTGCATGGGGTGCAGCCCTGGGAGGACGAAATAAGATTCGTTCGACTGTCGCGAAGAGTTCCGAAGCGGACGCGGGAGAGCGGTAACGCTGATCTTGCGGGAAGCGAAGGGACAACAAGAATTTGCGGAGAGCTATCCTGGGCGATCAAGCCGAACGAAACTGCGAGGACACGGGGAGCACCGTACCTGCGGGAATCGTTTCGGGAGAATTGACAGGTGGCGACTTCGAGAAGTCGCCTTTTTCATTCCCTGCGGAATCTTTTTGAGATGCAGCGGGGGAGAAGAGGCGACGTCGGCCGGGAAACCGGTGGAGCCGCCTCTTTTGATTCCGGCCTAGATTTCGGCCTTGATTCCGGCCCGATCTCAATAGCAACACGTAATCGTTGATGTTATTGTAACCGCGCGCCGCGCGAGGGAAAATGCGAAAAACGCGGAACGCGCAGCAACCAGGAGGAAACAGAGAAATGACAAAAGCAAGAGTATTCACAGGCGTAGGAACAGCACTGATCACACCGATGACGGAGCACGGAGTGGACTATGACAGCTTCGGACCGCTCATCGACTGGCAGATCGAAAACGGAGTCGATGCCCTGATCATCGCGGGGACATCCGGCGAGGGATCGACACTTTCTGACCAGGAGCATAAGGATGTGGTGGAATACGCAGTGAAACGCACCGACGGCAGGGTCCCGGTCATCGCCGGCACCGGCAGCAACGACACGGCCTACGGACTGCAGCTGACAAGAGGCTGCGTGGAACGGGGCGCGGATGCTGTGCTGGTGGTCACGCCGTATTACAACAAGGCGACCCAGGACGGTCTGGTGAGACTCTATTATGAATATGCGGACGCGGCGGGGGCGCCGGTGATCCTTTACAACGTACCTTCAAGAACCGGCGTCAACATCGAGCCGGCCACCTATGTCAGACTGGCGGAGCACGAGAACATCGTGGCGGTCAAAGAGGCCAGCGGCAACATCTCCCAGATCACCGACATGATGGCCAGAACGAACGGTCAGCTGGACCTCTACTCCGGCAACGATGACCAGATCGTTCCCCTCATGTCCGTTGGCGGGATCGGCGTCATCTCCGTGCTCAGCAACCTTCTTCCCCAGCAGACCCACGACATGGTCATGGCCTATCTGAACGGGGATACCCAGCGGGCGATGGAAATGCAGTTCCAGTATAACGATCTGATCCATTCGCTCTTCTGCGAGGTCAACCCGATCCCGGTGAAGGCGGCCATGAGCTACATGGGATTCTGTGAGAACTATCTGCGGTCGCCGCTTTACGCCATGGAAGGCGCCAATGCGGAGCGGCTGCGGACATCGATGATCAACGCCGGCATCCGGCTGTAAAGGTAGTGGCGGGCCGGCCGCGAGGCCGGCCGCACACAGACGAAGGAGAAGAAATACGATGCTTTTATACGACAATCTGGACATCAATACAGCGGGCCACCTGACCATTGGCGGGGTGGACACGGTGGCCCTCACCGAAGAATACGGCAACCCGCTTTACGTCATGGATGAGGACCAGTTTCGGCAGAACTGCCGGGCGTACACACAGGCCATGGCGGAGTACCTGCCCGAGGGCAGCCAGCCTTTGTTCGCAGGGAAAGCCCTTTGCTTCAAGGGGCTGTATCCCATCATCGAATCCGAAGGCTTCGGCGCGGACGTGGTTTCTCCCGGAGAGATATACACGGCGCTGGCCGGGGGTTTCGATCCGGCGAACCTGTACTATCACGGCACGGCCAAGACGGACTGGGACATCCGCTACGCCATCGAGAACGGGGTGGGCTGGTTCATCGTGGACAATGAAAACGAGCTGGAAGCGCTGGACCGCATCGCCGGGGAAGCTGGCATCATCCAGAACATCCTTCTGCGGATCACCGTGGGCATCGACCCCCACACCCAGGAGAAGATCAACACCGGCCGCATCGACTCACAGTTCGGCGTCGCGGTGGACACCGGCCAGGCGGCGCGGTTCGTGGCACGTTCCAGAGAGCTCAGAAACGTGCGGCTGCAGGGTTATCACAGCCACATCGGCTCGCAGATCTTTGAGGCCCAGCCCTTCCTGGACCAGGTGGACCGGCTGCTGGACTTCGCGGCGGACATGCGGACGCGGTTCGGGTTCACGGCGGAGGTCTTCAACCTGGGCGGCGGCTTCGGGGTCCGCTACACCGAGGAGGATCCGCAGGTGGACATCGAGGGAAACATCCGCCGCATCGGGGAGCATCTTCGCAAAGGCTGTACAGCCTTTGGTTATCCGCTCCCCAGGATCCTGATGGAGCCGGGAAGAAGCGTTGCCGCAAACGCTGGCCTGACTTTGTACAAGACCACCGGCGTGAAGGAGATCGACGGGTATCTGAACTACGTCACGGTGGACGGAGGCATGACGGATAACATCCGGTTCGCGCTGTACAGGGCGGACTACACCATGACCAACGCCTCCCGGATGAACGAGGAGCAGACCTATCTGTGCACCGTGGCCGGCCGGTGCTGTGAGAGCGGCGACCGCATCGCCGCGGACATCTATCTGCAAAAGCCGGTCCGCGGGGACATCATCGCGGTGCTGGGCACCGGCGCCTACAATTACTCCATGGCCTCGAACTACAACCGGCTTACACGTCCGCCGGTAGTCATGGTCAAAGACGGCCGGCCATATTTAGCCGTTCGCCGGGAGACTCTGGACGATATCATCGCCTGCGACCTCTGAGATCGATAACCATACAGACAAGGACTGTCCAGCGGCAGTCCTTTTTTAATTATCCAGGTTTTATCATACTGCGCCTGAGCAGTCCGGCCTCTTCATTATTATATGCTGAGCTGCCCCGCAACAGAGGTATTTTATGCTTCTTCGTCTGTATATACTTGTATAAATTTCAAAAGAAACTTATAATAAAATTGATATCTATAATAATATAAATAATTCTTCTAAAAGAAATTTGAGAAGGGGAGCTAATGAGCAATATAGCAATAGTAACGGACAGTAACAGCGGTATCTTACAGGCGGAAGCCGAAAAACTGGGTATTTACGTGCTTCCGATGCCTTTTATCATCAATGGCGAAACATATTTTGAAGATATAAATCTCACCACCGATGAATTCTTTGAGAAGCTGAAAAATGATGCGGATATCACAACGTCCCAGCCAACGCCCAAATCCATACTCGACCTGTGGAAGAAAGCGCTTAAGGATCATGATGCAGTAGTGCACATCCCGATGTCCAGCGGCCTTTCGGGATCCTGCAGCACCGCCGCTGCGCTCGCCCAGAGTTTTAACGGCAAGGTGCAGGTCGTAGACAACCAGCGCATATCCGTGACCTTAAGGGAATCGATCCTTGACGCTCTGGCACTGGCGGATCAGGGACTGTCTGCTTCGGAGATAAAGGAACGGCTGGAAGCCGAAGCTCTGGAATCCAGTATTTACATAACCGTGGCAACGCTGAAATACCTGAAAAAGGGAGGGAGGCTCACGCCGGCAGTTGCCGCTATCGGTACGCTCCTTCACATAAAGCCTGTGCTTCAGATACAGGGTGAAAGACTGGATACCTTTTCCAAAGTGCGCACCATGGCTCAGGCCAAAACAGTCATGATAAACGCGATCCGGAACGATCTTGAAAACCGTTTCGGCGGCATCGATGCCCACGACGCATATCTGGATATCGCACATACGGACAACCTCCAGGAAGCCATGAAGTTCAAGGAAGAAGTCATGGCCGCTTTCCCGGGCTACGAGGTCCGCTTTGTGGATTCCCTGTCCCTGAGCGTTTCATGCCATATCGGAGCCGGCTCGCTTGCCGTAACTGCGACTAAAAAACACGCCGGATAAAATTATGACCTGTGCATGACCGGTTCATGCATAGGTCATTTTGTTTTATTATTCACTGTAATTAATTTATATCAAAGAAAGGAGGACATATCTTTGAAAAGAAACCTGGGATTAATTATTCCGCTTTTTCTTTGTTTTTCTCTCCTGACAGGCTTCGGACCCGCGCTTCATGACCCTGCAGATCTGAAAAGCGATCCGGTCAGCACTACAGGAAGTCTGTACGGATTTCAGGGCGAGCTTCAGGAAGATGTCTTATCAGATGCTCCGTTTGAACTTGTCACGGGAAAATATGAAGTCTCCGGGATACAAAGAGTTGTTACGGACGGATATGCCGCTTCGGCTTCCGGAAAGACCTCTCTGGCTCTCAGCGGATCATATTTAAGATCCGAGACTGAAACGGAGGCCGCCCCGGCCGAGGGCAGATTCGAAAAGCTTCTGGTATCAGGCAGTCTGAGTGCCGCTCTGGGCCTTGGCTCCAGCCAGAGCTTCTATATCAATTCTTCACTGATCGCGAGACATGGTGCCGCCGCTTTGCTTGACAGGGCAGCTCTTGGACCGCAGAACATGAACCTTTATATGTACGGCTCCGAAGCGATCGCTGCAGACGGCGGCTTCGGTGCTAATACCGACATCTTCAACGAGCTTTACTTATACGGCAGCCATATCCAGGCAGCCGAAGCCGGGATACTTGCCGGCACAGAAAGCAAGCTGTCCATCGGGACCATAAAAGACGGTGAAGAT